>CAZLOC010000135.1:0-9503 GCA_964560935.1 uncultured Anaerolineaceae bacterium
AACCCGACCTGATCGTGCTCGACCTGATGCTGCCCGGCATCGACGGTTTCGAAGTTTGCCGCATCCTGCGCAAGGAGATGACCACCCCTATCCTGATGCTCACCGCCCGCGATGACGAGATCGACCGCGTGGTCGGGCTGGAGGTCGGCGCGGACGATTACCTGACCAAACCCTTCTCCATGCGTGAGCTGATGGCGCGTGTCAAGGCTCAGTTGCGCCGCGCCCGCCTGATCCGCGAAGAACTGGGCAAACAAGCCGCCGACCAGCCGCAGGAAAAGCTGAACTTTGGCAACCTGGTCATCAACCAGACCCGCCGCGAAGTCACCCTGAACGATGCGCCCCTGCAACTCAAACCCAAAGAGTACGAACTGCTGCTCTTCCTGGCCGAGCACAAGGGACAGATGCTCTCGCGTGAATTCATCCTGGAGCGGGTCTGGGGCTGGGACTACATCGGCGATAGCCGCACAGTAGACGTCCACGTGCGCTGGCTGCGGCAGAAGATCGAAGCAGAGCCGGCCAGGCCGGAGCGCATCATCACCGTACGCGGCGGGGGCTACCGGTTCGAGGGATAAACGTAAAATGTAATGCCCAACTATGGACACCACGATCTTTTTCCTGTCCCTTGCGCTCATCCTTTCCCTGGCAACCCTGGTGTGGGTTGCCTTTCATTACATTTCCCTCCGCCGTCAATTGCGCGAATACAATCGCATCCTGCGTCAGACAGCCGATGGTAGCACCCCTGTGCTTTCCCTGCCATCCAATCTGAAAGATCTGGAAAGCCTGTCCAACGTTGTCAAGGCGCTGGTCACCTCGCTCAAGGCACAACTGTCCAGCGTCGATGCAAATCGCGCCCGCCTGGCCGCCGTGCTCGATCAAATGACAGACGCTGTTTTGATCGCCAGCGAGGAAGGTCGTATCCAGTTCGCCAACCCGGCTGCCGAGAAGCTGTTTGGCAAAGGATTGGTAGAACGCTCCGTCACCGAGACGTTGCGGAACCACCAATTGATCCAGGCCTGGCAGCGCTGTCAGGCACTTGGCAAAATCCAGATCGAAACCGCAGAAATCGCAGGTCGTCGTCAATTCCTGCAACTGATTGTCATGCCCGACCAACATGCTCCGGGTGGAAGTTTGCTGGTCGTGCAGGACTTGACCCGCATCCGTCGTCTGGAGACCATTCGGCGGGACTTCATCAGCAATATCTCGCACGAACTGCGCACTCCACTGGCCTCGCTCAAAGCCCTGACCGAGACATTGCAGGATGGCGCTCTTGCGGACCCCGAGGCTGCTCCCCGTTTCATTGGCCGTATCGCCACCGAAGTGGATGCGCTGACCCAGATGGCGCAGGAACTGCTCGATTTGTCGCGCATCGAATCTGGGCAGGTGGAACTGGAACGCAAGCCGGTCGCTCCCGAAAGGTTGCTGGCCTCGGCTGCCGAGCGTATGCGCCTGCAAGCCGAACGGGCCGGGTTATCTTTAAACGTAGAGTGCCCACCTGACCTGCCTAAAGTCCACGCAGATGGGCCACGCATCGAACAGGTGCTGGTCAATCTCATCCACAATGCGGTCAAGTTCACGCCCCCGGGTGGGGATGTTGTTTTACTGGCGGACATCGTCCCTGCATTGTCCCCGCAGGGGGAAGGGGAAGCAAGTGAAGGCGTAGTCCGATTCGCGGTGCGGGATTCGGGGGTGGGCATCCCGGCCGACGATGTCCCACGCATTTTCGAACGCTTTTATCGCGTCGATAAATCCCGCGCGGGGGGTGGTACAGGGTTGGGGCTATCCATTTCGCGGCACCTGGTCGAGTCGCATGGGGGGCAAATTTGGGCCGAAAGCTGCGAGGGGGAGGGCAGTACGTTCTATTTCACACTCCCAAACGCTTAACAAAATTGTTTACTGGTTGTTAACCAGCTCTTAAGTCATCAATAAGAATCGGGTGTTATGATGTGATTGTGTCCAAGGAGTTACAACCATGAGCATCTTTCTCTTGATCACACTCATCGCATTGCTTGCCGTCTTCAGCGTGGACGTTAAGCAGAAACGCCGTGAATTTTTGAAGCAACACCAAAGCACAAAGTAGAACAACTTCGAGGACATTTCTCCTCCTTTGACAGCCTCCACAAGAGGCAAAGCCCATCGCGAAACCGATGGGCTTTATTTATCTATCTCCACCGAATAAAAACGCAGAAGACCCGGACTGTCTCCGGGCCTTCCATTTTTTATGGGCAAGGCTTACCCCATGCGCCCGGTGATGTACGACTCGGTCAATTCCTGTTTGGGGCGCGTAAACATCTCGTCTGTGGGCGAAAACTCCACCAGTTCTCCCAACCAGAACAAGCCAGATACATCTGAGATACGCGCTGCCTGTTGCATGTTGTGTGTCACAATGACAACTGTATAATTCTTTTTAAGTTCGGCGATCAATTCTTCGACTTGTAACGTCGCAATTGGGTCGAGCGCTGAAGTGGACTCGTCCATCAAGATCACTTCCGGCTGCACAGCTACCACGCGTGCAATGCAGAGTCGCTGTTGTTGGCCCAGTGAAAGCCCCAACGCATTCTCACCCAGAATATCCTTGACCTCGTCCCACAATGCCGCCTGGCGTAAGCTGCGCTCAATCGTTTCTTCCAAATCTACCTTGCTACGCGTCACGCCCAGTACGCGCGGTCCAAACGCCACATTATCGTAGATCGATTGCGGGAACGGGTTTGGCTTCTGGAAGACCATACCAACCCGCTGGCGCAGCGTGACCACATCCATATCTTCTGTGTAAATATCCTCGCCCTTGAGAGTGATCTTCCCTTCGACACGTGTGCCTTCAATCGTGTCGTTCATCCGATTCAGGCAACGCAGAAAGGTCGACTTGCCACAACCCGAAGGTCCGATCAGCGCTGTCACCTGGCGCGGCATGATATCCAAGTTAATCTTCGAGAGGGCCTTCGACTTCCCATAATAAAAATCAAGGTTCTGGACGATGAAAACGGGATCGGTCATGCTTCGATTTTATCATCATTGGACATGGGATATAATTCGGAACGATGAAACCGCTCCCGCTTCTGCCCGGACTTCTGCTTGTCCTGTCCCTCATAAGCGTTTCCTGCTCTGCAAATGTTTCCGCCCAATCTTCTTCCCAAACAACCGCATACATCGAAAATAAAGGCTCCGATACCATCGTCAACCTGGCGCTGGCCTGGGCTGAATATTACCAAGCAGAGTACCCCGATGTCCGTATCTCGGTGACAGGCGGCGGGTCCGGGACAGGAATCGCTGCACTGATCAATGGGACAGTGGACATTGCCAATGCTTCCCGCCAGATCAAGCAAGAAGAGATCGAGGAGGCGCAATCCAAAGGTATCGACCCGGTCGAACACATCATCGCACGCGATGCCATTGCGGTCATTGTCAACCCCGAAAATCCCGTTTCGCAATTGACCCTGGAGCAGATCTCCGACATGTACAGCGGGAAAATTTCGAACTGGAAAGAGGTTGGCGGCGATGACCGTCCAATCGTGCGCCTGTCGCGTGAGACCAATTCGGGTACGCACGTCTATTTCCTGGAAACCGTGCTGCGCCTGGGTGAGGCTGACAACAAAACCCTGTTCTCGAGGGACACCCTGCTGCTGCCATCCTCGGAGGGTATCATCTCCGAGGTGCGCCAGAACCCCAACGCGATTGGCTATGATGGCCTGGGCTACGTGCCTGATGATTTGAAAGTGATCACCATCGCCGAAGCCGAGGGCAAGCCATACGTCCGGCCAATGGTCAGCACCGTCAATGACAAGAGTTATCCCATTGCCCGCGATCTGTACATGTACACGGCCGGGGAACCAGGCGGGGCGGTCAAGGATTATCTGGATTGGATCCTCTCGCCCGAAGCCCAGGACATCGTTGCCGAACTGGGGTTTGTCCCCATCCTGATTTATCTCCCCTGACATTATCGAACATGAAATCCGAACTAACTTGGCAAGAATTCATCATCACACGAGCCGTCAAAGCCTCCGGCTACTCGGCCATTGTTTTTGTCGGTCTGATCTTTTTCTTCCTGTTGCGCGAAGGCCTGCCCACCCTGGGTGAAGTGCCTCTCTCCAGCCTCTTCAGTGACCGCTGGTATCCCATCGAAGACTATTTCGGTATCTTGCCGCTGATCACCGGTTCGTTGATGGTGACGGTCGGCGCGGCGCTGGTCGCCATTCCCTTTGGCATCGGGACGGCTGTCTATATCGCTGAAATTGCTCCCCGCTGGATGCGCGAAATACTCAAACCATTGGTGGAATTACTTGGCGGCCTGCCCTCGGTCGTGCTCGGATTTCTTGGCATCCTGGTGCTTTCCCCCTGGTTGCGCGTCGTTCTGGACTTGCCAACCGGCCTGACCGCCTTTACCGGCTCCCTGCTGCTAGGGGGCATCGCCGTACCGACGATCGTCTCGGTGGCCGAAGATGCGCTGGATACCGTCCCGCGCGCGTATCGTGAAGGCGCCTGGGCACTGGGAGCTACGAAATGGCAGACCATCTGGCGTGTAACCCTGCCAGCCGCCCGCTCCGGCGTGCTGACCGGTGTGATGCTCGGCGTTGGCCGCGCCATCGGTGAAACGATGACCGTGATGATGGTGACCGGGAATGCGCCTGTGCTGGCGCTTACGCCGGGCAGCCTGTTCTCGCCCGTCCGCACAATGACGGCCACCATTGCCGCCGAGATGGGCGAAGTCGCCAGCGGAAGCGTGCATTACCACACCTTATTCTTCATTGGAATGGTGCTGTTTCTGATCTCGCTAGCGGTCAATGTGGCAGCTTCGACCGTTGTCTTCCGCTCGAAGAAGCGTGCGGAAAGGATATTGTCGTGAACCGCCACCTGACTCAACGGCTGGGCTTTTCCATGCTGACCTTGGTCGCCCTGTTCACGGTCACGCCGATCGTCGGTGTGATCGTTTATATCTTTGTGCAGGGCAGCCCCGCCATTTCATGGGAATTCCTCTCGGCTGTACCGCGTTCCGGCATGCGCGAAGGCGGCATCCTGCCTGCCATCATCGGGACGTTCTATCTCACACTGGGAACGGCCATCTTCTCAGTCCCGCTGGGGATCGCGGCGGCAATTTATTTGTCCGAGTATGCGGCGGATAATTCCTGGACGCGGCTCATTCGCCTGGCAATCATCAATCTGGCAGGCATCCCATCCGTTGTTTACGGTTTGTTTGGGCTTGGACTATTTGTGCTGTTTTTGAACTTCGGCACCAGCATCCTGGCTGCCTCGCTGACGCTTTCGATTATGACCCTGCCAGTCATCATCAGCACGGCGGAGGAAGCGTTGAGAGCAGTGCCACAGGCTTTCCGCACGGTCAGTGTTTCGCTGGGCGCCACCCGCTGGCAGACCATCCGCCGCATCGTGCTGCCGCAGGCTCTGCCCGGCATCCTGACCGGCGTCATTCTGGGTCTGGAACGCGCTGCGGGGGAAACGGCGCCAATCCTCTTCACAGGGGCGGCCTTTTTCCTGCCACGCCTGCCCGGGTCCGTGTTCGATGCGACTATGGCGCTCCCTTACCACCTCTTCGTGATTTCTACACAAGTGCCTGAGATGCCCATCCAGATCCAATATGGTACGGCGTTGGTACTGTTGGTGTTCGTATTGAGCATGAACCTGATTGCGACGGTAATACGTTCAAGGGCACGGGCGCGAAGGCAGTGGTAAGCATGAATAAAATCGTCATTGAAAACCTGAGTCTGCAATACGCCGATGGCACCGAGTCGCTGCGCAATATCAGCATGGACATTCGCGAGAACGCCATCACTGTTTTATTCGGCCCGGCGGGCGGCGGCAAGTCCACTCTGCTACGCTGCATCAACCGTCTCAATGACCTGACCGAAGTCAAAGCGGTTTTTGGTCGTATTTTGTTAGATGGGGAAAACATCCTTGATTCCAAAACCGATACGATTGCCCTGCGCCGCAAGGTAGGGATGGTCTTTGCCCGCCCGGTTGTGCTTCCAATAAGCATTTACCAGAATCTGACATACGGGTTGGAGTTAGCAGGTGAGAAGCGCCGCTCAGTATTATATGAAGCAGCAGAACGCAGCCTGAAACTGGCTGCACTATGGGGCGAGGTAAAAGACCGTTTGGATGATCCCGCGATTGCCCTCTCCGGCGGACAGCAACAACGCTTGTGCCTGGCCCGCTCCCTCGCGCAGCAACCCGAGGTCATCTTACTGGACGAGCCGACGTCGGGCCTGGATCCGATTTCGACAGGTAAGGTCGAGGCGGCGCTACAAGAATTGAAAAAGTATTACACCATCATCCTCGTTCCTCATTCCGTCCAACAGGCCGGGCGGACGGCTGATCATGCAGCTTTCTTCTTACAAGGGGAACTGGTGGAATACGGCGAAGGTTCAGAACTCTTCACCAACCCGAAGGAAAAACGCACGGAAGATTATGTGACGGGTAGATTTGGCTGAATTTATCTGCGAGAAGCAGACCCTAAAGGTTTCAAAAACCTTTAGGGTCTTTTTTTTATTAACCAGATGTTAACCCATTCTTCCATTGTCATTAAAAGCTGCTTGATAAGATGGCAGCGTATGAAATATTCAATTAGGAGAAGAGAAAAAATGCGTAAGAATTTGTACGTCCTGTTTGCCGCCTTCCTGCTTGCCAGTTTGATCCTGGCCGCCTGCGGCGGTACCCCTACTGATGCTCCTGCGCCAGCAGAACCTGCCGCTCCTGCTGAACCTACCGCAGTCCCCGCGGAGCCTGCTGCCCCAGAAGATCCAATGGCGATGTATGCCCCAGATGCAGTCTCCGGCGATATCGTGATCGCTGGTTCATCCACCGTCTTCCCGCTGGCCGAGCGCATGATCGAACGCTTCTCGGAAGAAGGCTTCGACGGCAACGCCACCTACGACAGCATCGGCTCCGGCGCTGGCATCGAACGCTTCTGCGTAGCCGGTGAATCCGACATCGCTGGCGCTTCCCGCGCCATCAAGGACAGCGAAGTCGAGTCTTGCAAGTCCATTGGCCGTGACCCGCTCGAGTTCCGCGTGGGCACCGACGCCCTGTCTGTCGTGGTCAGCAAGGAGAATGACTTCGTCACTGACGTCACCCTGGAAGAACTGGCCCTGATCTTCAGCACCGCCACCAACTGGTCGGACGTCCGCCCTGAGTGGCCCGCCCAACCCATCCAGCGCTTCATCCCCGGCACCGACTCCGGCACCTTCGACTATTTCGTCGAAATCGTCTTCGATGAAGATGAAACCCCCATCCTGGCCGCCGCCAACACCCAGCTCTCTGAAGACGACAACGTGCTCGTCCAGGGCGTGCAAGGCAGCCCCTATGCCATCGGCTTCTTCGGTTACGCTTACTATTCTGAGAACACTGACACCCTGAACGTGCTCTCTATCGACGGCGTGGCCCCCACTCAGGAAACCGTGGACAGCAATGAGTATCCCATCTCCCGCCCGCTGTTCATCTACTCGGATGCCACCATCTTGAAGGAAAAACCCCAGGCGGCTGCTTTCGTCTACTTCTTCCTGAGCGAAGTCAACAACGAGATCGACGACGTCGGCTACTTCCCCGCCAATGACGCTGTCCTCTCCGCCGCTATGGACGACTGGGCTGGAGCCGTAAAATAATATCGGATTAGAGGGAAGCAAGTCCTCCCACCCTCTCAGAATTCCTTCCCTCTCTACGCAGAGAGGGAAGGAAAATTTACGTAAAAACGAGAGTGGCTTTCCCAGGAGAAATGCGATGCAACAAATCACGCTCAACTACCCAGAATCAAAAAAAGGGTTGAAACGCCGCATACGGTGGGGAGAAGCGGTTATACAAGGGCTGCTCTTCTTTAGTGGTTTCTTTTCTATTTTTACAACTGTCGGTATTGTTTACGAGCTTGGCAAGGAAGCCTTGCTGTTCTTCCGCGAACCAGCGGTAAGCCTGTGGGCTTTTCTGACCGGGACGGAATGGCAACCGCATATTGAGAGATTTGGCATTCTGCCTCTATTCAATTCCACGCTGATTACTTCTTTTATCGCCATGTTGATCGCTATCCCCTTGGGGATGGGCGTTGCGATTTACTTGAGTGAATATGCAACTCCGAAAGTCCGCGGTTTTCTTAAGCCGATCCTGGAAGTGCTGGCGGGCATCCCCACGATCGTTTATGGCTATTTTGCCTTGACCTTCATGACGCCCATGCTACGCGCCATCCTGGGTCGCGATACAGTGGATATTTACAACATGGCCTCAGCGGGATTGGTGATGGGCATCTTGATCCTGCCCCTGATTGCTTCGATGACGGAAGACGCCCTCAGCGCCGTACCGCGCTCACTCAGGGAGGCAGCTTACGGACTGGGTGGAACGAGGCTGGAAGTCGCCCTGAAAGTGGTCGTCCCGGCTGCTCTTTCGGGCATCTCAGCAGCCATCATCGTCGGCATCTCGCGCGCCATCGGCGAAACCATGATCGTGGCCGTAGCAGCCGGCGCAGGGCCTAACTTCACCTTCAACCCCTTCAAAGGCGCCGAAACCATGACCGGTCATATCGTGCGTATTTCGGGCGGTGATCTTTCGTATGACTCGATCGACTACAACAGCATTTTTGCCATCGGCTTGATGCTGTTCTTCATCACCCTGACGCTCAACGTCATCAGCCAGCGTATTGTGCGCCGTTTCCGCGAGGTGTATGAATGAACCAGCCAAACAATCACGATATCCAAGCACCAAAAATCGAATTCAGCGATAACGTGAAGAAGCGCCACCGGTCCGGAAAGGTCTGGATGGCAATTTTCCAGTTTTCAACCCTCGTCGGCATCATTGCCTTGGCGACCTTGTTGTTCAATATCATCAACCAGTTCGCCGGCTACGTCCACTACGAAGCAAAGGTAGACCCAGACACCCTGATGGTAGAGGGCATTTCCCTGGAAGAACAATCCAAAGAGCAATTACTGGGTGTGCTCCAGGCCAGCCTGTCACAGGGCGCTTATAACAAACTTGACCGCGAGAAGCCTTTTGACGAACGCAGTCGGGAAGAAGTTTATGACTTGGTGATCGAGCGTGTAGTGAAATTTGAGATTGAAGAAACCTGGCTGTTATGGGAATCCCTGACAAAAAGCGCTGAGATCAAGGCCAGCGTACCGGTTGAACAAACGGGGACAGAATTGCGCTTCGTTTTCTGGGCCAACTGGGATTTCCTGCGGCGGCAACAATCCAGTAACCCTGTCATTGCAGGTGTGCGTACAGCCATTTTAGGTTCCCTGTGGACGATTGGCATTACCATCCTGGTAGCTTTCCCCCTAGGCGTGATGGCGGCAATTTACCTGGAAGAGTACGCCGCCGATCACTGGATCAACCGCATTATCCAAACTAACATCAACAACCTGGCAGGGGTGCCATCCATCATTTATGGCATCCTGGGGTTGGCAATATTCGTACGCGTGTTGGAACCGTTCACCAGTGGCACGCTATTTGGGATTACAGACCCGACCACAGCCAACGGACGCACTATCATGTCCGCCGGACTTACCCTGGCCCTACTG
>CAZLOC010000136.1:0-9464 GCA_964560935.1 uncultured Anaerolineaceae bacterium
AATTTTCGTGAAGTACTGAGTATTCATTGATACCATGACAAAGCGGGAAAGAAGATTCTTACGAAAAAGTATCAAATTTGACACGAGTGGTGTAAAATGGAACTGTCAATAAAAACGTCGCGACTGCGGCGTTCACATACACTCAAGAGGAGATTTCCCCCATGTACCATACTGTTATTATTGCAGGAAATGTTGGCCGCGATGCGGAGATGCGCTATACCCCGTCCGGTCAGGCTGTTGCCTCTTTTTCCGTGGCAACCAATCGCCAGTACACCGCTTCCAGCGGTGAGCAGGTCAAAGAGACCATCTGGTTTCGCATCTCGGCCTGGGGCAAGCAGGCTGAAATTTGCAACCAGTACGTCAAAAAGGGCATGAAGGTGCTGGTAGAAGGACGCCTGACGGCCGATCAAGGCACTGGCGGCCCGCGCATCTGGACGGGAAATGATGGCTCGCCGCGCGCCTCCTTCGAGGTCACGGCTGCCACCGTGCGCTTCCTGTCATCACGCGGTGAGCATGACTCAAGTGTTGGCGGTGGCGCCCAGATGGACGCCGGAGATATGCTGCCGCCCGAAGACGATATACCGTTCTAGCGACGCCCCGTTTGGCAGGTCTTGCAGTTCAACCATTCCAGTAGAACTGTAAGACCTGTCTGACAGAAAGACGGTAAGCTATTATGACTACTCCTCAGAATCCTCCCCCTGGCCCCATCCTGCACAGCCCGGAAGGGCTGGAAACGGTATACACCAACCTGGCGCGCATTGCCCACTCCCCCGCGGACATTGTCATAGACTTCGCTCACTTGTTGCCCGGCGAGAAAACCGCCAAGGTCAACGCGCGGGTTTTGATGTCACCGTTGAGCGCCAAGCTGCTCCTGCGCGCGCTGGCCGAAAACATATCGCGTTACGAGGCCGCCTTTGGCGAGATCCATGTGCCGGTCAACTCCTCGCTGGCTGAAAACCTTTTCCGCCCACACCAGCCGCCGGAGCCTCCGAAAGAAGAAAAAAAGTAAGATGCACAAACTGGAACATATTGCGGATAGTATCCGCCACAACTTCGATATCCGCACTGCCGCGCGAGATAAAGCGCTGGCCCAGGCCCGCCAGTTGACACGCGCCTGCTCGCTAGCCATCCGCGCCGTGCACCGCGATGATGCGGACGAAATGAACGAACGTCTGGCTGAAGCTCACAAACTTTCCGGGACGCTTACCACTGATTTACAGGAGCATCCTGACCTGTTCTTCGCCGGGTACACCCAGGATGCACTAAAAGAATATGTGGAGGCCAACGTCACCTGCGCCCTGATCCAAAACCAGCCGCTGCTGACTCCCGATGAGCTGGGTGTCGTTAATGCGACCTATCTCAACGGCCTGGCAGAAGTGGTCGGTGAACTGCGACGACGCATCCTAGACATCTTGCGGCACGGCTATTCGGAAGAGGCGGAACGCCTGCTCGGCTACATGGACGAAATCTACTCTGTACTGGTTACTATAGATTACCCGGATGCCATCACCAATGGCCTGCGCCGCCAGACGGACATCGCCCGCAGCATCATCGAGAAGACTCGCGGTGACATCACGTTCAGTCTGCGCGGCGAGCACCTGGAACAGGCTATTGGACGACTAAGCGCCCAGTTAAACGGCAAACAAACTGCAGGTCCGAACGAAGCGGGCAAATAACCCGGTCAGGGAAGGAGAAAGTTATTTAGCTTCATGGCAAAAGCCGGACGCCGCTATACCCTCGTCATTTATACGCACATGCTCAACCGCTGGTGGCCTGCTACGTTTATGCTGTCACTGGCCCTGTTTGCTATCGCCTGGGGAGTATCGCGTACGTCGGAGGGACAAGCCCAACCCTATCTGATGACTGCAACTGCGGGGTTGGGTGGTCTTGTGCTCATTTTTACACTTTTCCTGTTCATCATCCGCAAAGCCGCCTATGTAAAAGCTTTTCCCACTTACTTGCGCCTGGTCACACCCTTCCTGCGCATCAATATTTCTTACCGAAGGTTCCGGGGTTCAACGACCTCAGAAATGCGCGCATTGTTTCCGCCTAAGAGTTTGTCGAACTGGCGTCGTGAGATCATTGCGCCGCTTTCATCTATGACAGCCATCGTGATCAACCTGAATGGGTATCCTGTATCGCCCGCGCTGCTACGCTTGTTTCTTTCGCCTTTTTTCTTCAAAGATAAGACACCCCATCTCGTCATTCTCGTGAAGGATTGGCTGCGCCTCAGCACTGAAATAGACAGTATGCGCTTAGGCGGTCGCGAGAGCCAGACAGCAAAAGCGCGCCCTCGCGATAATTCCATCCTTTCCCGGCTGCCTCGTAAATGAACATTTATTTTGCCTGTTCCATTACAGGGGGACGCACCTTAGAATCTGCTTATCAGGAATTCACCCGCATCTTGCTGGAAGATGGGCACGAAGTACCAACCTCACATCTGGCTGGATCAGATGTCATGGCGCTGGAGAAAGTAATTGACCCGCGAGAAGTCTACGAGCGTGACGTAGCCTGGATCCGCGCTTGCGATGCGCTGATTGCGGAAGCGAGCGTGCCTTCACATGGCGTTGGCTATGAAATCGGGTTTGCACTTGAGCAGAGAAAACCGGTATTATGTTTGGCTCAAGCAGATCTATCGGTTTCAAAGATGATCACCGGGAATCCACATCCGGCGTTACAAGTAAAGTTTTATCAAGACATTAGCGGGGGAATCTCGATAATTCGTGAGTTTTTAGCAAATATTATTTGTGAATAATCTCACATGTAACAAATGACATTTGACGATATGCACAATAAGATTTGTGCACTATTATAGAAATGGAGACGGAACAAGACACCTCCAAGATGCTCCTCACTGTCTCCTCCTTTGGCGAAAGCCTCCGCCGGCTCTCCACCGGCGGAGGCGTATTTAACAACAAAGCCAGGGATTCGCAACATCCCTGGCTTAAAATTTCAGGTAAACATTTGTGTTATGACGGTTTCTCTGAAATATATGCCGGCAGTACGACAAAGAATGTTGACCCTTTGTCCACCGCGGACTCGACCCAAATACGTCCCTGGTGCGAATCCACAATAGACTTTACGATTGCCAGCCCTAGTCCCGAGCCGTCAACCTGCTCTGGTACATTGCTGGCACGGTAAAATTTCTCGAATATACGTCCCTGTTCAGACTGCGGAATACCCGGTCCCTCATCTGCAACGCTAAAGATGATCAGATTGTCTTCAGCTTGCAAAGATATGTGTATGGTAGTCCCTGGCGGCGCGTACTTTGTAGCGTTCGTCAACAGGTTATCCAGCAATTGCCGCAAACGAATAGGATTTCCTCGCATTTCAGGCAAATCTTCTGCGATATCTGATTGCAATGACAAATTGTTTAATCTGAACTGTCCTTCCAAAGTATCCATCGCAAACTTCAAGACATTTTCAAGACGGACTATTTCATGGCGCGTGTCAAGGCCTGCTTCCAGTCGGCTCAAATCGAGTAACTCATTGACCAAGGAAGTGATACTTTCTACACTGGAACGAATACGATCGAGAAATTCAATCTGCTGTTCATTAAGTGGACCTACCCGCCCAACCAATTCGGTATAACCCAGCACGGATGTCAAGGGGGAACGCAAATCGTGCGAAACTGTATGCACAAAATCACTTTTCAAACGGTCCACTTGTTTTAGATAGCTAATATCTTGTACTGTAATGACTGAACCAATGCCTTCGAGAGGGGTGTACTGTGCATTGTAGATACGACCATCGTCAAAATTGATTTCATGGTATTTAAGGGGCGCCATCTGCGCCCGATTGAGCAATATACTAAAATCCGGGTGGTCGATAATCTCTAAAACTGGTTTCCCCTGGTACCCTTTATCAGGTAAATCGAACGCAACCATCATGGCTTTGTTCATCAACTGGATTTTCCCTTCCTCGTCCAGAATGATCACACCATCATCGATATTTGCAAGGATAAATTCATATCTTTGCAGTTCTGCTTCACTCAAGTTTGCCCGGCGCTCAAGTGAAGCGGTTGTCCGTTTTACCTCCCGTCTCAGCCAATCTCCCAACGCACGTGCGCGTTGCAAACTCCGCTCAACCGCTCCGATAATGTCATCATTGCGCAAGGGAGGGTACAGACATCCACTCAAACCAGCCTGCAGAACTTCCTTATAAAGGACCATCGATTCTCGTTCTGCATAGATCAGGATTGGCATGGTCGGAAATCGCTCGAGGATTTCACACGCAATTTTCACCCCCAACTGCCCATCAAACTGTTCACCGAGCATCACCAATGCTGGGATCGCCTCCTGCACAATTTTTTCCAATGCCACGCGACCAGATGCAATAGCTGTTTCATATGATTTGGCCTGTAAAGCGCGCTGCATCAATTGCAATAATGTGGCATCATCAAGCGCTAACAAGACTAGGTCGTGTCTGGGCATAGGTGATTTCTATCGTTCTTTCATCATTGGCGTTACCGGCGGAACGGTTTTTTCCGTAGCACGAGCCAAGCGCCTCATTGCCATTTGCGCTGCTTGTAACGCCTGGCGTTGCTCTTCGGTCAACGGGCTGGTTTTCTGACCCAACAACAACTCAATTGGCGCCTTGGCTGCCTCAAGTTCTTCCCGTACCGCCTCACGGACAGACTCAAGCAGCGCATTCTGTCGCCTTTCACCCGATTTAGCGGATTCAGCGGTTTGCTCCAAAGCCCGAAACAAGCGTGCATTGACGAGCGAAATCGAGGCATAGTCAGCCACAGCTTCGAGTAACGTCTGCTCGGCACGATCAAAGGGGCGTTCCTTCTTGCGAACCACAAGCAACAAGCCGATGACCTCGTTGTGGATTTTGATTGGCACCACAGCCGCAGACTTGCCCAGCGCTGATACTTTAAATCTCTCTAATGGCTTGCCATGGATCAGAAGTGTTTCACCCGAAAGTGAGACCAGGGAACTGATCCCATCTTCCAAAGGCTGCTTGAGTTTTCTGGCCCAGCTATCCGGCAGATTGCAATGCGCCGTCAGCATAAAGACTTTACTGGCCTCTTCACGCAGCATCAACCAGCCCAGGTCGGCTTCAGATGCCTGCATCGCCCCCTCTACAATCTTCGTAAACAAGCGATGCTGGTCGGTAATAGAAACAACGGCTTTGCCAATCGCTACAATGGCTGTCAACTCATTGACTTTCCGTTGCAACTCCGCATTGAGATCCTTCAACTGCCTGTCTAAGCGCGCACGAACATGCCCTTCATGCGTCCAGCGCAGGACACGCTCCACTACAGAAACTACTTCCGCATCGCGCGCAGGCCAATGTAAATAGTCGGCGGCACCCACGCGGAAGGCTTGAAGGATGTCCTCTTCCTGTCCCTTTTTTCCAATGACGATCAATGGCGCATTCATCCCCTGCGATGCCAACGCTACCAGCAAATCCTTCGCATTCAGGCCGGGTAAATTCAAATTTGCAATCAGCAGGTCGGGGGGAGTCTGAACCGCCTGCTTCAAGGCGCTAGAGCCGTCCTTGACTACCGTCACCTGGTATCCCAAAGGTTGCAATGCCTGACGAGAAATCAAGTCGCTGATGTCAGGGTTATTCTCAACAACGAAGATATGTTCCCCGGAAGTCGCCATATTTAGTATGTGAACCTTAAATTAAACGCTGTTTTGATTGTAACACTTTTAAGATTAAATCGGACTCAATCCTGCGATGATATACTTACAATATCTTATCAAAAGGCATACACATGGACGATTTCCTCTGGTGGCGCGACGGCATCATCTATCAAATCTATCCGCGGTCATTTGCAGATAGCAATGAAGACGGTCTGGGCGACCTACCCGGTATCACAAGAAAGCTAGATTATTTGGCCGACCTGGGTGTAGACGCGCTTTGGCTCTCACCCATATATCCCAGCCCGGACAAGGACTTCGGTTACGATGTGAGCGATTACGTGGACATCGATCCGCGTTTCGGTTCTCTCGCGGACTTCGACCTGCTCCTGTCCGAGGCGCATCGACGTGGCATCCGCATCGTTCTCGACCTGGTGCTCAACCACACATCCGACCAGCACGCTTGGTTCCTAGAATCGCGTTCCAGCCGCGACAACCCCAAAGCAGACTGGTACATCTGGTCACCCTCCTCCGGCTCCCCCCATTTTCAAAGAAAATGGGGGGAGAGTAAGAGGGGGGTATCCAACAACTGGCAGTCCATCTTCGGAGGCCGCGCCTGGGCCTACGTTCCCGAACGGGACCAGTACTACTACCACATGTTCGTACCTGAGCAACCCGACGTGAATTGGCGCAACCCGGACGTCCGCAAAGCGATATTGGACGTGGTCCGCTTCTGGCTCGATCGTGGCGTGGATGGCTTCCGCCTGGACGTGTTCAACATGTATTTCAAGGACGAACAACTACGTGACAATCCCTTCAAACCGGGCCTGCGCGCATTCGACCGCCAGCAGCATATCTACGATTGCGACCAACCCGAGATGATCCCCCTGCTGCAAGAAATGCGTGGCATCCTGGATTCATACCCCGAACGTTACGCCGTCGGCGAAACCTTTTTCCCGACACAGGAGAAAATGATTCGCTACTCCGGCGCGGAAAAATTGCACGCGGCCTTCAACTTCGACTTTATGTGGAGTCGCTTTGACCCATCCAGACTTGTCAAGCCGATTTTGGAGTGGGAAGCGTTGTACGCTGAACATGGACTTTGGCCAAATTATGTGCTGGGAAACCATGATGCGCCGCGTATGGCAACCCGGCATACCAAAGACGAATGCGACGCCCGCATCAAGGTTTTGATGGCCTTGCTGCTGACCCTAAGAGGCACACCCTTTCTCTATTATGGCGAAGAGATCGGTATGCGCGATATCTCACTCAAACGGGGTGAAATCCTGGACCCGCCTGGCAAGAGATTCTGGCCCTTCTACAAGGGCCGTGACGGTTGCCGCTCCCCTATGCAGTGGGGCGACTCCGCCAACGCTGGCTTCTCACCCACAAAACCCTGGCTGCCGGTGCATCCCAACTGCCGAGTACGAAATGTAAACGCCCAACAAACAGACCCGGACTCGATGCTGAACTTCACCCGCACCATCATCAAACTGCGCCGAGAAAAGCCTGTTTTACACCGAGGGGATTTCACCTTGCTTACAGAAGAACCCAAAAACGCATTGGCCTATCTGCGCCAGACGCCAGAACAAACTATCCTGGTAGCGCTGAATTTTAAGAATCACCCTGCAACCGTTCAGGAAATCCCGGCGATAAGGTGGAATATCCTATTTTCTACCAGCAGAGAGTCCACACCTGCCGACGCGAAAAAACTGGATTTAGCTCCGTACGAAGTGTTGATTTTAGAAAGCGTGTGACGCGAGATAATATCTCGCGCTACATTTCTAGCAACCATGAGGATCAACCTCCGCAAATTCGCCATCGCTGTTGTCATCCCGGCTTATCAGGTCGCAGATACAATCGAAGCAGTCTTAAGCGAACTGCCCGACTATCTGCGGCACATCATCGTAGTTGACGACGCTTCCTCGGATAACACGTCAGAGTTAGTACAGGCCTGTGCAAAACGTGACAGGCGCATCGTCCTGGTACGACACGAGCAGAATCAAGGCGTGGGCGGAGCGATGCTGACCGGGTTCAAGAAAGCGCTCGAACTCGGCGCACATGTCGTTGTCAAAATAGATGGGGACCACCAAATGGATCCGGCGTATATCCCGGAGTTGGTTACACCGTTGCTGGAAGGGAAAGCCGACTACGCCAAAGGCAACCGTTTCCGCGATTTTGAGTCGCTGCGGCACATGCCGCAGATCCGGCGCATTGGCAACCTGGGGCTAAGTTTCCTGACCAAGGCCGCCACCGGTTACTGGAACTGCTTCGACCCGACCAATGGCTTCTTCGCCATCCGCGTTGAGATGTTGGCGGAATTGCCGCTCGAACGGATCGACCACAGATATTTCTTCGAAACGTCCATGCTGGCTAACCTGTACTTGCTGGGCGCTTTCATTCTGGATGTGCCCATACCGGCCCGCTATCGCGGCGAACGCTCCAGCCTGTCCATCTGGCGTGTGCTGGTTGAATTCCCCATCAAACTCTTTGTCACCTTGCTGCGCCGCATTTTACTCAGGTACTATCTATTCGACTTCTCCATGGTGTCCGTCTACCTGCTGACCGGAATTCCGCTGATACTCTTCGGGCTGATCTTCGGCAGCATCAAGTGGGCACAATATCTCCAGTTGGGCGTACCTGCCCCAACTGGCACGGTCATCCTGCCCACTCTGGCGCTCATCCTGGGCATCCAGATCCTGCTCTCGGCCATCGAAATTGACATGAACGCCATGCCCAAAGCGCCGCGCAGCCAACCGCTTTTGTAGAATAACCACAAAGGCACGAAGTCGCTAAAGCACGAAAATAAAAAAACTTCGTGCCTTTGTGTCTTAGTGCCTTTGTGGTAACACAAGGACTCTATGAAAAATTCCGAATTCAACGCATACAAAGCCGAGTTCCGCGCCGTCATTCGCAAGGTGCTGGCCGAATCCGAACAGGGCCGGATGGATGAGGCCGGCTTCCCGGCTTACTCGCACCCCAATTCGCTCATCAACTGGCTGTTCTGGCAACGCCTGAGGGTGGTGATGAACTATATCGAACGGGACGCACCTTATGAGCACGTGCTGGACTTCGGCTGTGGAAGCGGGGTCATGCTGCCATTTCTCTGTGGGATCAGCAACCGCGTCACCGCCATGGACATCGACCTGCTCCCGTTCGAACGCGTCAGCCGCCTGCGCGCCTTTCCCGCCAACCTGGAAGTCCACGATGCGCACGAGGTGACTCTGAAGGAACTGCCGAAAGCTTCCTTTGACATCATCGTTGCCACCGACGTGCTCGAGCATGTAGAGGATTTATCCGGCACGCTGGCTGACATGCAATCTTTATTGAAACCTGGCAGACAGGTAGTCATCTCCGGCCCGACTGAAAACATTTTATACAAAGTTGGGCGAAAACTGGCAGGCCCCGAATACTCCGGCGATTACCACGAGCGCGGCATCCTCGAAGTGCGGGAACTGCTGGCGAAACAGATGAAAATCATCCATATCGCTACCCTTTACTGGCCTGTACCGCTATTCGAAATCTTCGCCGGACAGGTTTCGTTATCTTAACCGCCAGGACACGAGGCACAAAGTCACAATTTTATAAAATTCAGTAAATCACGATTCTCATGTCACTCTCCCGAAGGACATCGGGACGATGTGAGCGAGCGTTCGTTGCGAGCGAAGAGTCTAGGCGCAAAATATGGGAGATTCTTCGTCGCCAGAAGAACGCTGGCTCCTCACGCGTGCCTGCGCACGGTGCAGGCAGAATGACAAACCTGTGATTTACTGAAATTGTATTTTCGTGTCTTTGTGATTTCGTGGTTATAACCAGCTTGCTTTTTCTACGGGGGACTGTATACTTATTTTTAAGTGGATACGTTTTCTC
>CAZLOC010000137.1:0-9399 GCA_964560935.1 uncultured Anaerolineaceae bacterium
GGCGGGGGCAGTAGGTTCAGCGGGGGCTTCAGTTGCAGCGCCGCCGCAAGCTGTCAGGACCAGGCTGGCCAAAATGACCAGCGAGAACAAAATAGTTAGTTGGCGTTTCACAGTTTCTCCTCCGAGAATGAAAGTTGGATACGAACAGTGACATTGGGATTAGTTTTTTTTATATCGGATGCAGGGCATCACCTCCTTGAAAATGAGTATGCCGATTATACAGCAAAATAGGAAATTCTCAACACCCTAAGGAAGGGTATTCTTGAATAACCAAAAATTTAATTGCTTTATACCAACCTTGGTAATCCCCACCCGTTGAGTTTGACCTCGCTGGGTTTATCCGGCCAGAGACCTGCTACTTTTGCACTGCAGTTTGGACATTTTCTATCTTCTGTCAGTCGGTACTCTGTGATCGTATATCCCGTTCGCCGCACGACTATCTGGTTACAATTGGGGCAAAAGGTACTTTCGTATTCGCCCACCCGGCCAGGAATGTTGCCAGCGTAGACATAACGGAGGCCAGCTTCTCGTCCGATTTCCGAGGCGCGCAGCAAGGTCTGTACGGGGGTATTATCCGGCTCGGTCATCTTGTAATCTTTGTGGAAAGCGGTCACATGCCAGGGGATATCCGGCGAGACACTTGTCAGGAAGCGCGCCGCATCCCACAGTTCTTCGGAGGAGTCGTTGAAGCCGGGTACGACCAGGGTAACCACTTCCACCCACAAGCCCATATCGTGTGCCCGTTGAATGCCATCCAGAGTGTTTTGCAAAACGCCGCCCAGCTTGCGATAGCTCTTGTCCTGCATGCACTTCAAATCGATCTTGTAGGCGCTGATATAAGGACGCAGGTATTCCATCACTTCGGGCGTATTGTTACCGTTCGAAACGTAAGCGCACATCAACCCGGCGGCTTTGGCCTCTTTGAAAATGCCCACCGCCCATTCGCTGGTGATGAGTGGTTCGTTGTAGGAAGAAACCACGATCGATGCGTTTGTATCATGGGCAGCTTGTACCATTCGCTCCGGAGTGATACGCCGCACATAATTTACGGAGACATCTGAATTCGGGTCGCGCATGGCTTGTGAGGTCAGCCAGTTCTGGCAATACCCGCAGTGGAAGTCACAACCCAGCATTCCAAAGGTCAGCGCATTAGCGCCGGGCAGCACATGAAAGAACGGTTTTTTCTCAACCGGGTCCGATTGCAGCGCAGCCACATACCCCCAGGGTACGCGTAATTTTCCACCTTCGTTAAATCGCACTTGACAAATTCCTCGTTTGCCCTCGCGGATCAGGCAACGATGTCCGCAAGCGTAGCAATGCACGGAGCCGTCATCCAGGGCTTCATACAGCTCTCCATCTCGTGTCAGCCCATCTAGAATATTGGCAACTGTTGTCATATTACTCTTATAATACACCTATGTTGACGATTTGTGTGCAGGCAGGCGGAGCATCCCGCCGCATGGGACAGGACAAGGCTCTGATGCCCTTCCTGGGTCGCCCGCTCATCCAGCGAGTCGTGGACCGTCTTGCCCCTATTGCGGATGAACTCATCGTGACGACCAACCGCCCGCAGGATTACCGTTTTCTGGGCCTGCCGCTCTTTCCAGACCTCAAGCCTGATCGCGGTGCATTAGGCGGACTCTACACCGCATTGTCATCCGCGGCATGCGAGGTCGTGGCTGTCGTAGCCTGTGACATGCCCTTTGCCAGCGCGTCGCTGATCGAAGCGGCGGACAGGCTGCTCGTTCAGGAAGAAGTGGATGTCGTCATCCCGGATTCGGGCGATGGGCTGGAACCGCTGCATGCCGTCTACCGCCGCGAAACCTGTCTAACAGCCATCGAATCCGCAATCGACGCCGACCAGTGGCGGCTGATCTCGTGGTTTCCGCAGGTAAAAGTACGCATACTCCAACCTGATGAAATCAAGCCTTACGATCCCTCCGGGCTGGCCTTCTGGAACCTCAATACACCCGAAGAATTCGCCGAGGCCGAAAGAACGGCCACACGGGAAGACGGGACAAGGCGCTAACGCACGATCAAAACCGGACAAGGCGCGTGCTGCACCACCTTCTGGCTTTGACTTCCTAACAAAACCCCGGTCAGCCGCCCCAGGCCACGCGAACCTATCACGATCAGATCGCTCTTGCGCGTGTTCGCCACGTCCAGGATCGTCTCGGCGGGAGAGCCTTCCAGTAAATCAGTATGCACCTCACCCGGGATCTCGCCCACAGCCTCCAGCGCCTTCTGCAAAATCGTCTCCGCTTCTTTCATGCGAGCAGAAATCGCGGCTTGCAGGTTGGGTTCTCCCAGATAGGAAGGAACTGGTTCAAAAGCGACCACAATGCGGAGGGATTTAGATTTCATATTCCGTGCCAAATCACCGACTGTTTTAGCCGCGTGCAGGGCATGTTCCGAACCATCAACACCAAGCAAAATATGATTGAACATTTGGCACCTCCTTATCTCGGTTACAATTCCAGTATACAAAAATCAACTTTCAAAAGCAACCTCACCAGGAGCAACCATGCCTCTCGACCTTTCCATAATCCGCCAACAATTCCCATCGCTGGATCGCCCGGCTGCATTTTTTGACAACCCAGGCGGTACGCAAATTGCCAAGCAAAGCCTGGACCGCATCAACCGCTATTTGTTGGAATGCAACGCCAACCACGAAGGTGCTTTCGCTACCAGCCAGCAATCAGATGCGATCCTGCATGAGGCGCACACAGCCATGGCGGACTTCTTGAATGCCTCTTCCCCAAACGAGATCGTGTTCGGCGCGAACATGACCACTCTTACCTTACACATCTCCCGCTCCCTGGCACGCGGACTGGATCCCGGTGATGAGATCGTGGTCACCCGTCTCGACCACGACGCCAATATCTCACCCTGGTTGTTGGTCGCTGAGGATCGCGGTTGCCATGTCACCTGGGTGGATTTCGATGTGGAAGATTGCACCCTGAAGCTGGACGACTTTGAAAAAGCCCTGGAACGCAAGCCTAAGATTGTGGCCTTCGGCTATGCCTCGAATGCTACCGGGACAATCAACCCGGTGCGCAAACTCACCAAAATGGCAAAGGAAGCCGGGGCGTTGGTCTACATCGATGCAGTGCAGTATGCCCCCCACGGCCCAATCGATGTGCAGGCTATCGGCTGTGATTTTCTGGTTTGCAGCGCCTACAAATTCTTTGGTCCCCACGTCGGCGCGTTGTATGGAAAATTGGAATTACTCGAAGAGTTGAAAGCCTACAAGGTCCGCCCTGCACCCAATAACCCGCCCGGCAAGTGGATGACGGGTACACAAAACCACGAAGGCATTGCCGGGGTGCTGGGCGCGCTGGAATATTTCGAATGGGTGGCAGGACAGTTTGCCGAGGCGCAAAAGAAAAGTCTTTCAGAAGAAGGATTTACCGGCAAGCGCCTGAACTTAAAGGCCGCTATGACAGCCATCCGCGCGTATGAATTCGAGCTCAGTCGTGCGCTGATCGAGGCCATCCAGGCCGTGCCCGGTACACATATCCACGGCCTGACAGATATGAAGCACCTGGACGAACGCGTCCCGACTGTCTCGTTCACACTGGAAGGCAAACATCCGCGCAAGATAGCAGAAGCGCTGGGGAGAGAAGGTTTTTACGTCTGGGATGGGAATTACTATGCCCTGGCTGTCACCGAAAGGTTGGGTGTGGAAACCAGCGGCGGGATGGTGCGAGTCGGCGCAGCGCACTACAACACGTTAGCTGAAGTCGCACGCTTTGGCGAAGCGTTGAAGAGAATAGCAAGTTAACTTATAAGACCTGGCAGGTTTTTAGATACCTGCCAGGTCCTTTTGTTTAAAAGGCAAACGCCAGGGTGAGGGGGGCACCCTAGCGTCTGCCAACTAAATATTACTATATTTCAGCGCGAAAGGCAACACCTTTTTGTTAAAAATTTCTTAGAGTTTTGTAAAGAATGTTTCCCTTAATCACCTGGTAACAAAAAACTCCTACCAGATGAAAAGGTAAAAACAAAAGGATCGACGGTTTATGACTGCCAGCACGCATCACGATGAACGTTAGCTAGGGCAGCACGCCGACCCAGATCAGCACGAGTCCCGCACGGTAGCGAAGCAAAGTAGAGCTTGTCGTCTGTTCTTCAGCTACCATGACTTGAAAGCCTTCTCTGCTGCGGCCACAGTCGCCGCAATATCCGCATCCGTATGCACAGTGGACATGAACCCGGCTTCAAATGCAGAGGGGGCAAGATACACGCCGTTTTCCAGCATCGCTCGGAAGAATTGCCCATAGCGCTCCCTGTTTCCAACCTTGACCGTACTCCAATCCCTCGGCGGGACTTTGCTGAAGAAGGTGGTGAACATCGTGCCGACTCTGGTCTGCTGGATGGGAACATCTGCGGACTTGGCCGCCGCACCGATCCCGGATGCCAGGTCTGCTGAGGCTTTCTCGAGCCTTTCCCACGTCCCGGGCGCTTTCAGCAAATCCAGCGCCGCAATGCCTGCGGACATGGCCAGCGGGTTGCCGGAGAGCGTCCCGGCCTGGTACATCGGGCCGACGGGCGCAACCATTTCCATGATCTCACGCTTGCCGCCATACGCCCCAACAGGCAATCCGCCGCCGATGACCTTGCCAAGCGTGGTCAGGTCGGGGACAATGTTGTAAAGCGCCTGAGCCCCGTTGAGATGGACGCGGAAGCCGGTCATCACTTCGTCGAAGATGAGCAGGGCGCCCTCTCGGCTTGTGATGCCTCGTAGCCCTTGCAGGAAGCCGTCCACGGGCGGGACGACGCCCATGTTGCCCGCCACTGGCTCGACAATGATAGCCGCTATCTGGCCGGGATATTGCTTGAAGAGCGCCTCGACTGAATCGAGGTCGTTGTAGATGGCGACCAATGTGTCCGCAGCGGTGGCGGCGGGAACGCCGGGCGAATCGGGCAGGCCAAGCGTGGCCACGCCGGAGCCGGCCTGCACCAGAAGCATGTCGGCATGACCGTGGTAGCAGCCCTCGAACTTGATGATCTTGTCCCGTTTGGTGTAAGCCCGCGCCAGGCGCAAAGCTGACATGGTTGCTTCGGTACCCGAGTTGACGAAACGGATCATCTCGATATTGGGCATGAAGGCCATCACCCGCCGGGCCAATTCGATCTCGAGCGGGCTGGGAGCGCCGTAGGATGTCCCTTTCTGGGCCGCTTGCTGGACGGCCTCGACCACTTTGGGATGTGCATGGCCGGTGATGAGCGGTCCCCACGAGAGGACGTAGTCGATGTAGCGGTTGCCGTCCACGTCGTAGAGATAAGGACCTTCGCCGCGCTCGATAAAGAGCGGCTGTCCGCCCACGGCACGGAAGGCCCGCACAGGCGAGTCCACGCCGCCGGGGAGGAGTTGCTGGGCCTGCTGGAAGAGGGAGATAGATTTCTGGATATTCATGATTTCCTCGTATTATTTCGCCCTGAGCGGAACGACCCTGAGCTTGTTGAAGGGGAGTGCAGTCGAAAGGTGTTTCGACTACGGGTTTCCCTGGCCCGGAACGCCAGGACGGGCGACACGGCAGAAGAACACTGCCTACTCAACCCACCGCTCAGCACGTAAGGATAGAATTCTCTCAACGGCAAGTTCACCGGAATGGATGCAGTCGGGGATGCCGATGCCGCGGTAGCCATTGCCTGCCAGCTCGAGGCTGGGGTATTTTTCGAAAGCAGCATCGATCCGGGCCAATTTTTCGGGGTGGCCGAGGTTGTACTGTGGCATGGCGCTTTCCCAGATGAAGACCCGGCTGACCAGTGGCTCGGCGGTGATGCCTAGAGTTAATTCAAGTTCTTCACGCGCGAGTTCAAGCAGGCCAGCCTCATCCCAGGGAATGTCGGTTTCTTGCCCCGCGCGGCCCACAAAAACCCGGATCAGGGCGTAACCTTCGGGGGCGCGGTGCGGGAATTTGGTCGAGGTCCAGGTGCAGGCCAGGGCACGGCGTCCCTCACGGCGGGGGATAACGTAGCCATAGCCGTCCAGAGCGCGGGACAGGTTGCTCTGGCGGTAGGCCAGGGTGACGGTGGCGGTCGAAGCGTAGGGGATGCTCCCTAAAACGGTAGCAAGCTCAGGGTCGAACGAAGCGAGCAGGGAACCGGTCACCGGGGCAGGGGTGGCCAGGACAACGGAATCGGCTTCAAGAGTTTCACCAGAGTCAAGTGTCACGTGCCAGGTTCCAAGTGCCAAGTCATCACGAGTTACCGATTTTACGGGAGCCTTGAGACGCAAATCTGTACCGTTCAAGCTTAAACTTTCAACCAGCGCTTCGACGATTTCGGCCAGGCCGGTGGTGGGGGTCAGGAAGGCGGAGCGGGAGCCCTGCGTAGACTGTCCACGGGCGGCCATTTGCTGGCGCATCTTGAGCGCGCCACGGGCGAGGGAGCCATATTTGTGTTCGAGATCGTGTAAGTACGGGAAAGTAGAGCGGAGCGAGAGCTGGTCGCCGTCGCCGGCGTAGATGCCGGACATGAGCGGCTCGATCAGATTCTCGTAGGCTTCCCGCCCGAGGCGACGTGAGACAAACTGGCCGAGGCTCTCATCATGGTGACCGTTGTGAGACGGGAGCAGGAAATCAAGCCCCATGCGGGCTTTGCCAGGCCAGGAAACAAGCTGCGATTTCAAGATGGAGGGGATGTTCGTGGGGATCATCATCGCCAGACCATCGGGCAAGGGCCGGAGTTTGTTTTTGTGCAAAACGTATGTGTTTTTTTGATACGGGTTGGTACCGTGCAAACGGTCGGCCAGGCCAAGCTCCTTGCACAGCGCTACGCCCCAGGGCTTGGTGGCGAGGAAGGTATCAGGACCACCTTCGATGATGAAATCGCCATTGTCAAAAGGGACACGGTCGGTGGTGATTTTGCCGCCCCAGCGGTCGTCCGCTTCGAGCAGGGTAACCCGAATATCGGGCGATTTTTTGCGCGCGTAATACGCTGCCGAGAGGCCGGCAATGCCGCCGCCTACGACAATGAGATGTTTCATAACCACTGCTTTTCCTTTGCAACATTAAGAACCAGGTCGGCAAGCCCATCGATCATTGGCGGCGCTGTGTTCAGCATTTCGATGCGTTTGAGCTGCAGCCCGAGTAATTCGGCCTGTTGCTTATATACGATGTCCACGTCATAAAGCACCTCGACATGCTCGCAGACGAAGCCGATCGGTGCAATCAGAACGTGCTTGCAACCCTCAGATGCCAGCCGTTCGATCACTTCCCCGGCATCCGGGCCGAGCCAGGGCTCGCTTGAAATGGCGGCAGACTGGAAAGCGAATTCATAGGGGTTGGAGCCAATTCTTTTGGCAAGCTCTACAACAGTAGCGTTCAGTTCGTCGGCATAGGGATCGTTCCATTCCAGAATGCGCTCCGGCAGGCTGTGCGCGGTGAAAATGACCGGCACTTCGTCACGGACACCGGCAGTGAAATGTTCCAGTGCGGCATGAACGCGCCCGGCCAGCGCGTCCAGGTAACCGGGCAACAAATGCCAGCGTTCGACCGGCGCAATTTCCAGACCGGACCCGGCTTCTTGTATTTTTTTGAAATACGCGCCGATGCTCAAGCGTGAGTAGTGCGGCGCCATGACTATACCTATAGCCTTTTCGATGCCCGCGGCAGACATGTCGGCCAAAGCCTGGTCAATGAATGGATGCCAGTGTCGCATCCCGACGAAGGCTTTGAAACGCTCCCCACGTGAGTTCAGCGCGGCTTCGAGCATCCGGGCCTGATCGCGGGTCCGTTCCAGGATGGGCGACCGGCCGCCGATCTGGCGGTACCGTTCGCGTACCTCGTGGATGATTTCCTGCGATGTCGGGCGATAGCCGCGCACATCCAGTAAATACGATTCCACTTCTTCCAGGCTGTTCGGGCCGCCGTAGGCCATGACCAAAATCCCGATCATAGATGTGGCGCTTTCCACTTACCGATAATCGCTTTCAAAGGGGGATGGATCTTTCTCCCGTTGAAAGGGAACCAGCCTAGTTCTGCACGAATGGCCTGCTCCTTGAGTTCGGTCGAGCCCCAGATGAGGGAAGCGCCAAAAGCGCCCAGAAGGGCAGATCCCCAGTCCGAGCGGATGAAGAGCGAGCCAAGCACGACCAGTGCACCGAGTCCTATTACATAAGGCCACCACAGGTAGCCAAGGTAACGTTCGCCGCGAATGACCCAGACGAAACCGAGACCGATGATCAAGAAGGTGGCGAGGCCGAGGAGGAAGCCGAAGAAGTTCATAGTTATCAGTGACCAGTGACCAGTAATCAGTGATCAGTGCCCAGTTTGACAGCTTCGTCGTGAGCGACGGGGTGGCCGACGGGATCTCGTTTGAGCAGGTCAAGCGTGGTGGCTGACGGGTAATCGGCCAGGACTCGAGCGTGGCGGGGGTTATCCGGGTTGGCAGGGGCATGTCCCTTTTTGATGCGCTTTTCCTGGCGGATGAACTCGAGGGCGTTCCAGAGGGTGGTGATACCGAGGATGCCAGTGGCAGTTGACAATAGACGGTGGACGGTAGACAGTGAGATGGCTTCAAGGGCGAGGCCAAGGGCTAGGGCGATAATGATTGGTGGCCAGAGTTTCCTAGCGTTACGCTCGATTGCCCGCACGGAAACGTGTCCAAGCCAGATGCCGAGGAAGGCAAAGAGGGCGGCGGTGAGGCCAATGAGATTAATAGACATGGCTTCCCCTCACCCCTAACCCCTCTCCCAGTGGGAGAGGGGAAATTCATGAATAATTTCGACCGCCGCCTTAACATGTTCTTCCGGCGTATGCTGGAGGATGCCATGGCCAACATTGAAGATGTGACCCGGGTGGCCTTCGGCCCTGCACAAAACATCGTGGATACGTTTTTTCATTTCGGGAATAGGGGCGAACAGGGCGACCGGATCGAGGTTGCCCTGCACGGCTCTAGCATGACCGATGGCCTGCCAGCCCTGATCGAGCGGGACACGCCAATCCAGGCCGATCACATCGCCGCCAGCCCGGCGCATGAGCGGGAGCAGGGTCGCTGTCCCGGTGCCGAAGTGGATGACGGGTACGCCTGTTTTCTGAGCAGCATCCAGCACTTTTTTGGAGTAAGGCAGGACGAAGGTTTCGTAATCCATCGGGCTGAGCGCACCGACCCACGAGTCGAACAGTTGCACGGCCTGCGCCCCGGCGCGGATCTGGGCGGTCAGGTAGTCAGCCAGCGCCGTGGATAGTTTGTCCATAAAAGAATGCCAGATCTCGGGGGCGGAGTACATCATCAATTTAGTGGTCTTGTAGTCACGCGATGAGCCGCCTTCGATCATATACGAGGCAACCGTGAACGGGGCGCCGGAAAATCCGATCAACGGGGTATTCCCAAGCTCGGCCCGCAGTAGGCGAATGGCGTCCATAACGTGGGCAAGCGTCTCGTCCGGGT
>CAZLOC010000138.1:0-9363 GCA_964560935.1 uncultured Anaerolineaceae bacterium
ACGGGGATGCGCTGACCAAATTCGCCGCCACAAACTATGAAGGACAGGCCGAAGCCCACTTTACTTATTTATGGTCTCATTGTTCGGAAAGCGAGAAGATCACCCTATTGGTTACCCTGACTTTGGGCCTGCAAAAAGCCTCCAAGAAGACCATTCCCAATATCGAGAACCTGGCCCGGTTGCGGCCTCGCGCGCCGCAGGATCTGGTCGCCCTGGGAAAGCGAGGGGTGATCGACGAACGCGATGGCTTGTATGCGTTGTTTTCGCCCGCCTTCGAACGCTGGATCCGGCAGGAGATCATGGCTGCGCCAGGCGAAGAAGAGACAGAGAAAAGCGCTGAAGAGTGGCTTAAATCAGGAAATGCAGAGAATCTGAAGAATGCGAAAGGTGTTTTACCCGGCGTCAAGAAAAAATACTGGCACATCATCGGCGACGTTGCCAAAGACCTGTCCATCGAGTTTGCTGCTTCCGGAGCATTCGAAATAGTGCGGGCCCTGCTAATTGCAAGCATCTAATCCCCACCTGCGCCGGGAAATATCCGACTAACCCTTAATCTCAATCTTCACAAACAGCCGTTCCTTCGCCAAGCGAGCCGCGTCTTCGGGATGCGGCTCTCCGTTTTCCACGCGCACAGACAGCGCTCATAGCATCAAAGATTCCCCTTAACATTTGGAGCCTGCTTTCACGTCACAAAAATCTTGCCCGCACAATTCCGATGCTGATACAATCAGAGTATGGAGTTTGAACAGGCAATACAGCTAGGAAAGCGCGTCTTAATTGTTTGGAAAGTCAGGATACTCAGCGCTGATATTCGAAGCGAGTAGAAAGGTTCTTTAGAACCAAGAAAATTCCCTGTTACGCTTTCAATGTCTTTTGCAACATAATGTTAATAGCGTTGCTCGAACGCAAGTCTCCCAATTTCCACGAACAAAGACATCTCCCTTTAGAAGTCCGTACCGAACCAATCAACTCCTGGGTTCTGATAAAGGTCGAACATCGACATGCGAAAACAGCTGATCTGGACGTTCTCCCTTGCGCTTCTCACATTGACCCTTAGCCTGCTACCGCCAAAAGAAGTTCTGGCCCGTCCCCCGGCGCAAGACAACCCACCAACCCCCGCGGAAGTGATCGAGGCGGTCAATGCGCTGCGCATCGCGAACGGTTTGCTTCCGTTGAATACGCATCCCGTCCTGATGCAGGTCGCGCAGTGGGAAGCCAACGCGATTGCAGGCGGCGCGCCCGGGCATACACGCCCGGACGGACTCACACTCGGTCAATGGTTGCTTTTCCTGGGATACCCACTCTCAGGCGATCTCTCAATGGATGGATACCGCTCCGAGAACTGGATCGCTGCCAGGACAGCGCAGGAAGCCGTAAATGCCTGGCTGGGTGACGGTCCGCACTCGAACACCATGCTTTCACCGGACCGAAGCGACATTGGCGCTGGCATTGCGGTCAGCGACCAGGTCTACGTTGTGCTGGAAACGGCCCTGCAGACCAGCAGCGGCCAAATGCAAACAGATGCCTATGCCATTCTCACCGCTATTCCACAAGGCGGTTCTTCTGGTAGCGCGGATAATCTCGTGCCGCAATACATCATCCCGGTCAAGCGTAGCACTGCACGTCCCACTGGGGATGTGATCCATAAAGTGCAATATGGGCAATCGCTCTGGAGCATTGCCGTTACGTACAACACAACCATCGATCAAATCCGCGCCTGGAATAGCCTGGGCAAATCCACCGAAATTTATGATGGTCAGATTCTGCTCGTCCAAAGAGGCGCTACACAGCCGCCTCCACCCACGATGACTCCTCTGGCCTCACCTACGGCTTTCATGACTGCTACTCCTACAAGTCCCGCTATCTCCCCAACAATGACCGCTCAACCGGTTGCAACGAACCCAAGCAAGATCGATCCGCCGCGTGCGTCATCACCCGGGATCTGGGCAGGGATTATTGTGCTTGTCGCTGTCGCTGCAGGGATTATAGGTACCTGGGTGACAACAACCCGTTCACCAAAGTAATTCCTTTTTCTGACTCCATATTGTCATGGCAGAAGCCGTTGGTCGAGTAGGGCAAGTGCCTTTCTTGCCCGTATCGAGACCCGGCACCGAAGCAATCCCCGCTTAAAAAGTGGAAATTACTCGACAATATCAACCCAGGCAACAGAAGATTGCCACGTCGGCCTACGGCCTCCTCGCAACCCCGCTGAAATGTGGCGGGGCAATGACATCAAATTCGTGATTTACCGAATTTAGACTAACACGCACAAACAAACGCTCCTTCGCCAAACGAGCCACGTCTTCGGGATGCGGCCCGCCGTTTTCCATGCGTACGCCCAATGGCTTGGCCGCCATCGGGATGTGCCGCAGGTATTCCCCTATCTGGTATACAACTGCATCTTCATCCAGGATGGCTTTGGCAAAACCAGTCACATCCTTGCCGCGAATGCGCATCCCCACTTCGGCGCCGCCTTTCAGGTTGCGCCACCAGGTACGCTCGCGGCTGGAGAGGACCCACAAGGTATCCCCATCGCGGTAAAAGCCGACCGGCGTGGTATATTTTTTCCCCGTCCTGCGGCCAGTGACGGTGATCAGCATGGTATCCCCCATGAAAACATACAGCGGCGTGCGCAGGAAGAATTTGACAAAGTCGTTTCCGGTCATGATCCTCCTGAATCCCCTCTCCCCTTGCCCCTCTCCCTGAGGGAGAGGGGTTGGGGTGAGGGAAAACTAAAACTCCCCATACATCTGATCGGGCCCCAAGATTGCGGGCAAACGCGCCCGCAGCGCCATCCGCGCCTCGTAGCACAGGTGGCAGGCATCGGCGTAGTCCGATTCGTGCGGGAGGCCGTATTCGGTCACCAGCGCGACCGGGCCGCCGTTCAGTAACGGTCCGCAAACGGGGTGCGCATCCGGGTCATATTCGGCGCAGATTTCGACCAGCGGCTTCTCGAACAGATTACCAATCGAAATCCCCTGGCAGAGGTGCAGGTTGCCCAGCGGGTCGAGGTGCACCCGCCCCGGATCGCGCAAATCTTCATGCGGGCACTCGGTAAAACGATCCCAGGGATGTTTCGCTGCACGCGGGACCAATTTTTCGATTGCCCGTCCGCGGAACATGACCGCCGCATCCGCCTCGAGCTGGCCGTGACTGCTGGCGGCGTCCGTCTCTTCCGGCTGCGCCACGCTGATAGTTCCCACCGGGATGCCCAACCGCTCGGCGGCTTCCACCGCGTTACCCGCCTGGTGCAGCATCTCCGCGCTGTAATGGAAGAGATCGCAACTGACAGACAGGTCATCGAGTACCCCCGCCAGCGGCTCGAGCCAGACCAGCGCATCCGCGGGGGTCTGCGCCCAGTAGGCATTGGAGACGATCCCTACGCGAAAGCCCATCTCATGCGCCATTTTCACGCCGCGCACCATCAGCGCATAATAAAGAAACGGTTCACCGCCTTCGAAGTAAATCGAACTGACTCCCGCTGCTTTGGCCTGTTCCAGGATGACCTTGATCTGCTCCAAAGTGAGCGTGCCCCTCTGCCAGGGACTGCCCCACACAAAGCAATGGTCGCACTCGAAGGTGCATTGGTAAGTCAGTAAAATGTGAATACCGTCCAGTTTCATTTCAGCCTCCTTGACTCTATCATTTCAATAAATCGGGGGGTGGGGTATTGTGAACGGGCTACGCCCGTTCACAATACCCCACTTCGTTTTTTAAATTTACTCTTGACGAACATACTGCATCCCCGGCGCATCAATAGGACGTACAACAAAACCGCGCTTTTCATAGAAAGAACGTTTACCCTTGGCGCAGAATAACTGGATGTCGCGGATGCCTGCATCTTGACAACATTTTATCAATCGTTCCAGGGTTTCCCCAGCGATCCCGCGCCATTGATAATCTGGCAGGACGATCAATTCGTAAATCATCGCATGCAGGACCCCGTCGCTGACCAGGCGTCCAAAGCCGACCAAGCGCTCCCCGTCGTAGGCGCCGAGCAGGTACCAACTGGAATGTAACGCAAAAATCAATTCCCCTGGCGCAAGATGGTAGTTTTCATTCCAACCGGTCGACTCAAACAACCTCCAAAACTGGTTGTTGTCGGGAATTTCAGAGCGAAATTCGATGGGCATAATATCTTCACACTTTCATTGGTGAATTTCAAACAAGTTGAGGGCAAACGTCCCAAAAGCGTTATCCTGGCTTGTCAAAGGGTTGGTCGCTAACGACCAAAATCGGCCCATGTCCATCCTTCGGGACGATCCGGACGGGCCAGGGAAACCAGCGAAACCGGGTCTCGATACGCCGGAAAATCACCGGCTACTCGACCCTCGTTGTTTCATACCCAGTGTAGCGAAAATCAAACCAAAAGTCACGGGTCGAATATCACCTTCGAGGCTATAATAAAATAACTACACAGGAGGCCTTATGTCGAACGTCTATGAATCGAAACACCCATTGGTTGCCCACAAACTCAGTCGTTTGCGCGACAAAAATACCAATCCCAAGAAATTCCGCGAGCTGGTGCGGGAGATTGCCGCCCTGCTGACCTATGAAGCTACTGCCGACCTGCAAACAGTCCCTCGCGAACTGGAAACGCCACTCGCCAAAATAACCGGGCAGGAACTACAGGAAAAAATCGGACTTGTTCCCATCCTGCGCGCGGGATTGGGGATGGTGGAAGGCGTCTGGGAACTGATGCCCAGCGCGGAAGTCTGGCACATCGGCATATACCGAGACGAAAAAACCTTGCGTCCGGTGGAATACTACAATAAGCTCCCGCTCGAACCGACCGTCTCCGTTTGCCTCATTCTGGACCCCATGCTTGCTACCGGTGGTTCGGCCACCGCCACCGCTGACGTGTTGAAGCGCTGGGGGGTGAAGAAGATCAAGTTCGTCGGCCTGATCGCTGCGCCGGAGGGCATCAAAGCCATGCAAACAGCCCACCCTGACATCCCCATCTACCTGGCCGCGATTGACGACCACCTGAACGAACACGCCTATATCGTCCCCGGCCTGGGTGATGCGGGAGACAGGCAGTTCGGCACAGGCTAGCGATGAGCGCAGATTTCGGCAACGACCTCGAATGCCCGCATTGTGGCGCAACGTTTCATTATGAACTGACCCGCTGCCCGAACTGCGGTGTCAACATCTATTTCCCGGATGAAGAAGAAGACGGGGATTTCAGTAAAGCGTTTACGAGGTTTGTTGATTCATTTCGGTTTCCCCTGGGAATCCTGGCCGGGTGGACCGCAGCTATTGTACTCAGTCTGTCTTTGTATCTCCCCATCCGCTTTACATTTACCACACCGCAATCCGGGTATGTTGTCTATTCCATTGTGGTCGTCTGTATCATAGTAGGCGCTTTCGCGGGCGGATTTTTCGCCATCCGAGTAACCAGAGAGAAGGTTATTTTAAGCGCTGCCTTGGTCGGGTTGGTCAGTGTCGGGATTGCAATCGTGATCTTGCTGCGCGAATGGAGGACCGTGCTTCCCTTTCCTACTGTACCCTTAGGGTGGCTCGTTATCCTGGCGGCCAGTTTCGTTGGCGCGAAAGTCGCTGAGAATATGCTGCAGAAGGTTTCCGTTGAATCCCTATATGTCGTTCCCCAGACAGAAGAAAACCTATATCAAGACCTTTTCATCAAAGCTGGTTATGACCATAACGTTGCAAACCGGTTAATTGAATACGAGCGCCAACGGGCACCGCAGGCCAAGCGCTCACAACTGATCCGCAACGCCATCCAGCGCTGGGAACAGGACAACCGTTAAGGACAAAGTATCAACTGAGGGCTTATGAAGGCAATCGCTGAATTCACCATCATCCCGATCGGTGTAGGTGTTTCACTGTCGAAATATGTCGCAGTTTGCGAGCAGATCCTGGAAGAATCCGGCCTGACCTATGAACTTCACGCCAATGGCACCAACCTCGAAGGCGAATGGGATGCTATCATACAGGCCATCAAAGCCTGCCACGAGAAGCTGCACGAAATGGGTGTACCGCGCATCTCGACCATTGTCAAAATCGGCACGCGCACCGACCGCGAACAAACGATGGCTGAGAAGATCGCCAGTGTGCGTGCGGAGTCGGAAAGTAAAGATTCTCGCTGAGCGGAGCGATAGCGACATTGTACCCGAAGGGTAAGTCGAAGCGTGTTTCTCAAGTCATATCGCACTTCGACTACGGGCTTCGTCCTCCGCTCAGTGAGAATAAACGGAGGTGTTTCTATGTGGAAACTAATCGCTTTCATCATCGCAACCGGCCTGCTGGTTTACATCTCCCGAGTCTCCCTGCGCCAACCGGTCTCGCACGGCTTTTATCGCATCTTTGCCTGGGAGAGCATCCTTGCCCTGTTCCTGCTCAATGTGGAGAAGTGGTTCGTCGATCCATTCTCCTGGCACCAACTGATCGCATGGATGCTGCTGGTCGCCAGTCTTGCGCCACTGGCCTTCGGCGTAAAAACCCTGCGCGGGCGCGGCCAGCCAAACGAAGAGCGCCCCGGCGATCCCAGCCTGCTGGCCTTCGAAAAGACCACCGCGCTGGTCACCACGGGCATCTACGCCTACATCCGCCACCCGCTCTACAGTTCGCTGTTGTTGCTGGCCTGGGGTATCTTCTTCAAAGCGCCGAACCTGCCGGGCGGATTATTGGCTCTGGTTGCCAGCACTTTCTTGATCGCCACCGCCCGGGCAGACGAGCAGGAATGCCTCCTTTTCTTTGGGGATGACTATCAAACATATATGGGTAAGACCAAACGGTTTTTACCATTCTTATTCTAGTGTCATTCTGAGGGAGTGTAGCGACCGAAGAATCCCTGCGGTGCGTGTGGGAGATCCTTCACTTCGTTCAGGATGACAAAAATAAAAGTTACAAATTATGAAAGCCATGTTATTAACCAAACTTGTGGACATAAAGACGCATCCGACTCCCCTCAGCCTGCGCACGGTCCCCGACCCGGTTCCTGGCGAGGACGAAGTGCTCATCCGCGTCTCGGCCTGCGGCGTGTGCCACACTGAACTGGACGAGATCGAAGGGCGCACCCCGCCGCCGGAACTGCCGGTGATCCTGGGGCATCAAGTCGTCGGGGTAGTCGAACAGGTCAGACAGGTCTCACAGGTCAAAATTGGTGAGCGCGTCGGCGTGGCGTGGATCTTCTCGACCTGCGGTGAATGCGAGCACTGCAAAGCCGGTGAAGAAAACCTGTGCGCCCGGTTCCGCGCCACCGGACGGGATGCCAATGGTGGTTACGCGCAGTATATGACCGTCCCGGCGGCGTTCACGCATCCCGTCCCCGAGGCGTTGTCCGATTCCGAAGCCGCGCCGCTGTTGTGCGCCGGGGCAATCGGTTACCGCTCGCTGCGACTGACGAATATCCATGACGGCCAGTCGCTCGGCTTGACCGGCTTTGGCGGCTCGAACCACCTGGTGCTCAAGATGGCCAAACACATGTACCCCAACACGAAGGTGTTCGTTTTCACGCGCAACCCTGAAGAACAAGAATTCGCCCGCTCGCTGGGCGCGACCTGGGCAGGCGGGATCGAGGCCACTGCCCCACACAAATTGGATGCGATCATCGACACCACGCCAGCCTGGAAGCCGATCGTGGAGGCGCTGAGAAATTTAGATAACGGTGGCAGGCTGGTGGTCAATGCGATCCGCAAAGAGGATATTGACAAGGAAACCCTGCTCGAGCTGGATTACCCGTCGCATTTATGGATGGAGAAGGAGATCAAGTCCGTCGCCAATGTCACACGGCAGGACGTGCGCGAGTTTCTAAGTTTGGCAGCCGAGGCAGGCATCCGGCCAGAGTACCAGGAATACGAATTGGAGGGTGCCAATCGGGCTTTGCTGGAACTCAAACAGGGTAAAATTCGTGGCTCGAAGGTTTTACGTATTTCGGAATAGCGGAGAAATTAGCAATGTCCCTTGAGCAATGGATCATCTTTGGAACGCTGGTATTGACCCTGATACTATTCATCACGGGCCGCTGGCGTTACGATGTAGTCGCTCTCATCGCATTGTTGATCGTAACGTTGACGGGTCTCGTCCCGCTTGTTGCTATTGCGCTCATGGGCTTGGCGCGACCCGATCAGGCGTAATCTTAGTATCTTGTCCAAGGAGTGATGCTATATGACCTTGTCAATCTTACTGTTGTTGATAATTCTAGCAGTTGCGTTGCTGTTGTTCTGGTTTGAGTGGATTCCGCCCGATGTGACAGCGCTGGGAGTGCTGCTAGCTCTGATTATATTGGGTCTTGTGCCGTTGGAGCAGGCGTTTGCCGGCTTTGGCAGTGACACAGTCATGCTGTTGCTTGGGCTGCTGATCATGACAGCGGCGTTGATGCGCACCGGAGTGGTGGAGGTAGTAAGCCGCAAATTGCTGCAATTCACCAGCAAACACCCCGGCAGCTTGCTGCCAGCAACGATGCTGGCGGTAGCGCTGTTAAGCGCCGTTATCAATAATACGGCGGCAGCGGCGTTCTTTTTGCCAGTGATTTTGGGCCTGAGCCAGCGCTCCAAATTGAGCGCCTCGCGCTTGCTGATGCCGATGGCGTTTGCGGCGATTTTAGCCAGTTCGATGACGCTGGTAAGCACTTCAACGAATGTGGTGGTGAGCGGGCTGATGACGCAGGCCGGATTGCCGCCAATAGGGATGTTCGAGTTGACGCCGGTAGGCATACCGGTGCTGGCGGCGGGCTTGCTATATATGCAGTTCTTCGGGCAGCACCTGATTCCCGAACGCCCCGCCTCGCAAACCCTGACCGATACATTCGACCTGCGCCCTTACTTGGCCGAGTTGCGGATTGCGCCCGGCTCGGCGCTGGCCGGCAACACGCTGGCGCAGTCGGGGCTTGGCCGAGATTTCGACCTGATGGTGCTGGCGATTATCCGGGAAGGGAAACGCCAACTGGACCCGCCCGCCGAGGCCTCCTTGCAGGCGGGGGATAAGTTACTGGTGGAAGGCTCATCGCAGGCGATTTTGAAAATCAAGGATGTTGCGGGGATCGATATCCAGGCGGATGCCAAGTTTTCGGATGACGACTTGCAAGGCGAGGGGCTGCGCCTGGCCGAGGTGGTACTTTTGCAGAGTTCGCCGTTTATTGGACGCACGCCGAAGAGTCTGCAGATGCGCGAGCGGTATCAGATCCAGGTGTTGGCCATCAACCGCAGCTCCGGGGTCGTCCATTCCAAGATTGCCGACACGCGCTTGCGATTGGGGGACGTGCTGCTGGTGCAGGGCAATCAAAAGCAGATTGCGGCGCTGCAAACCGAAGATGCGTTCGATGTGCTGGGGGTGATCGAAGCGCAGCGTTTCAACCGCAAGCAAGCCTTGACGGTGATGGGGATTTTCGCGGGGGCGCTG
>CAZLOC010000139.1:0-9333 GCA_964560935.1 uncultured Anaerolineaceae bacterium
AGTACCAGCCGAACTCCTGCGCGGCCTTGACGGTCAGGTCGAAGGCGTCGTCGTAAGTGCCATCCACCAGCATGACCTTCGCGCCGAAGACCAGCAATTGCGCCACCTTGGCCGGGGGCGCGGACTTGGGCGCAAAGATGACCGCCTGCTGCCCTACCGCCGCGGACATACCCGCCAGCGCCGCGCCCGCGTTGCCCGTGGAAGCGGTCACCACTACCTCTGCTTTGATCTCCCGCGCGCGCGCCACCACGATAGCGCTGGCACGGTCCTTGAAGGAAGCAGTAGGGTTACGAGACTCGTCCTTGAGCCAGAGTTTTTGCAGACCGAGTTTTTCGGCCAGCACTGGCATGTTGAACACGGGCGTCCAACCGGCGGCATGCAGCGGGGTTCCGCCACCTGGGATTTCGGGGACGGGCAGCAGCGGCGCATACTTCCACAGGGACGCATCCGTCCGGCTGGTAATGTCTTCGGGTTCGTATTTCTCTCGAATGCCATCATAATCGAGCACCACATCCAGGTTGCCGCCATCCTGCGGGCAAGTGTAATTGACCTGCCCCGGCAGGTATTCCGTCTTACAGATCGAACAACGATAGCCGGTGAATTTGCTCATCAGTTCCTCTCTTAAGTTCGCTCTATTTTACCCTGATGTTGCAATTGGTAGATCGGAAGTCGGCTGATAGAATTTATCCAGTTCCTGTCGTTTGATGGTTCAATACTTTTGGAGGGACACGTATGAACATACTTTTTAATGTTTTCAAATGAGATACTCACAGTTTCTTTCTCATTACAATCGCATTTTTCATCATGAATTGGCAATATCCATAAGATGTCTTGCAATAAAAAAGGAGCTACATATGAAAGTAAAAGTTTTGGCTGCCATTACTATTATCACAGGCTTGACCATTCTATTGTATGGATGTGATGCCAGGCAAAATAGCGGAGAACCGGTAACTTTTACAACAGATGCTTCGATCAGAGCGTTGACAATCGATGAAAAAATCAGGGAAGCTCAGATCATCCTGATCGGTGAAGTGAAAACGACCCTCCCGAGCAAATGGAAGCTTCAGGACCAGAAAGATGCAAAAAGCGCCAGCCCGCAAGATTTTGTTGAGGCTAGGACAGGATTATTTACAGATTCAATCATATCAGTGAAGCAAATCATAAAAGGAGACTATCAAGAGCCACTTGTACGAGTCCGTTCGTTTACAGGTGAAACGGAACAAGTCCGTTGGGAAAGTTCCAGTGAACCTACTTACGAGAAGGGGCATCTCTACCTCCTTTTTTTGGAGAGGGATTTTGGACCCACGGCACACGTTGATCCGGGAGACTTTATATCAGTAAACTCAAACACTGCTGTGTACGAAATCGTGGATGGCAAAGCGATTTCTTCCGATGATGAGTGGGTGCTTGAAGAATTGATCGCCTATATTCAAACCTCGCTTGCTGCTGAGACAAGTTCACCCATGCCAACTTCGCTCCCCGTTGAACCATTGACTGAAACGCCCTTGCCGTTCACAGATACACCAGTACCCACTGATCTTCCGACGGAAACCATGCTCCCGATAGAACCAACCAGCCCTACTCCTTAACTGGTATTACGCAGTACCCGTGAAACAGGCGCTTTTTGACTGCCATATCTGGATACAATTTGTAAAAGCAGGCGAAAAGGAAAGAGGCCAGACGAAAGTATTTTCATCTGGCCTCTTTTGTAATTACTTTGAAGCCAACTCCATCGCAATTTTCTCCTGGTCGACCGGCAACGTATCCACTCTCACGCCGACCGCGTTGTAGATCGCATTCGTGATAGCGGGCGTGGTCGGGATGCTGACGATCTCGCCAACGCCCTTGGCGCCGTACGGTCCGTCTGCAGTGGGATGTTCGACCACGATGGAGATGATCTCCGGCGTGTGCACAATCGACGGGATGCGGTAACGCGCCAGCCGGTCGGTGACCACGTAGCCGTCTTCGACGATGAAGTTCTCGGTCAGGGCGTTGCCCAGGCCCATCATGACTCCACCCTCAACTTGACCTTGCAAGCCAAGCGGGTTGACGGCCGTGCCAACGTCGTTGGCGGCGATGACGCGCAGCACGCGCACTTCGCCGGTCAGCGTGTTGACTTCCACTTCGGCGGCCTGCGCTGCAAACGAGAAGGCGAAGTGCATGTCGCCGCCCGTGCCGAGCGGCTGGGTCCTGGGGGCCTCGTACTCGTACAGGGCGCGCGGCTGCTGGCCCATGGCTTTCATTTCGCGGGCAACATCCGCATAGGTCAGCGTGGTCCCGTTGACGCGCACGATCCCGTCTTCGAAGCGGATTTGCTCCGGCGGCACGTCATATTTTTCGGCCATCGAGCGTGAGATGGCTTCACGCAGGGTGATGGCCGCGTAGCGTGAGGCGTTGCCCGTCACGTAGGTCTGGCGGGAAGCCGTGGTCGGACCGCCGTTAGGGGTCAGGTCGGTGTCCATCACCAGCACTTTGACCTGCTCGGGCGGGACGGCCATCTCTTCGGCCACGGTCAACTGCATGACCGAGACCAGTCCCTGGCCGAGTTCGGCCGCCGAGCTGCGCACTTCGAAGGTGCCGTTGTCGTAAAGTTCCAGTTCCGCGCCGGATTTGTCAGGCGCGCCGCCGCCCAGGCCGGTGTTCTTGTAAGCCGCGGCAATCCCCCAGGCGTGAACTAAGTGCGGCGTGCCAGGTGCGGAGTGCGGTTTGAACAGGTCTTCACGGCGCACATCGCACTTCGCACTCGCAATGCAAGCCATCTCTTCTTCCACTTTATCGATACATTCCACCAATCCCACGCTGTCGCGCAGTTCCTGTCCGGTGTTGGTGATGCTGCCCACGTGCAGGGCGTTCATACGGCGCAGTTCCACCGGGTCGAGGCCGAGCGTTTCGGCCAGCCGGTCCATCATGCTCTCGACCGCGAAGGCCGACTGGGTGACGCCGAAGCCGCGGAAGGCCCCGGCGGGCGGGTTGTTGGTGTACATGGCGTAGCAGTCGGCGCGCACATGCTCGATGTCGTACGGGCCGGCCGAGTGGGTGGTGGCGCGCGTCATGACCTTTTCACCCAGCGAGGCATACGCGCCGGTGTCGCCGTAGAGTTCGGTCTCGGCGGCCACGATGCGGCCGTCCTTCATCGCGCCGATTTTTACCTTGATCTGCGTGGCGTGACGTTTGGGATGCACCACCAGGCTTTCGTGGCGGTCGAAGAGCAGCTTGACCGGGCGTCCGGTAGCGTTCGCCAGCATGGCCGAGTGGATCTGGCCCATCACGTCTTCCTTGCCGCCGAAGCCGCCGCCCATCAACTGGCCGACGATGCGTACGCGCTCCTCCGGCCAGCCCAGCACCCGCGACACCTGGGTGCGGTCCTGGTAGGGGATCTGCGATCCAACATAGACTTCCATACGCCCGTCTTCGACTGGCACAGCAATGCTGCACTCCGGCTCGAGGAAGGCGTGGTCGGTGATGGCGGTGTGGAAAGTATGTTCCAGGATAACATCTGCCTTGGCAAAACCAGCCTGCATGTCACCCTTGCGAACTTTGATGTGCTTGAGCAAGTTACCGGACTCGTGCAATTGTGGCGCGTCCGGCTGGTAGGACTGGACTGCGTCCCTGACCACAGTCTGGGACTCGAACTCCGCTTCGACCAGCGCCGCGGCCTGCTCGGCAATCTCCTGCGTTTCCGCGGCAACGAGCGCGAGCGCATCCCCCACGTAGCGAACGCGTTCGCCGACCCCGACCAGCACCGGCCAGTCAAAGACGACCAGTCCGTGGGTATGCTCGCCGGGGATGTCTTCAGCGGTTAAAACCGCTACTACGCCGAGGAGGGATTTGGCTTTGCTGACATCGAGGCTTTTTAAGATAGCATGCGGCACGCCCGCGCGACGGACGCTGGCAAACAACATACCGTCGAATTCCAGGTCATCGGTGTAGATGGCTTCGCCAGTGACCTTCTCGACTGCATCCGGGCGGACCTGGCTCTTGCCGATCACCTTTTTGGCATTGACCGAATCCGGGATGCGTGGCGGCCGGACGGGTTCGCCGGTGCGCAGGGCGCGGGCGGCGTCCAAGATGGCGTTCTCGATGGTGGGATAGCCTGCGCAGCGGCAGAGCGTGTCTTTCAATGCGTGGCGCAACTCATCCGACGATGGATCAGGATTGCGCTTGAGCAGCGCGTAGGAGGTCATGATCTGGCCGGGAATGCAGAACCCACACTGCACCGCGCCATGCTGGACGAAGGCTTCCTGCAAGGGATGCAGGATCAGTTTGCCATCTTCTGATTTGGCTAATCCTTCGATAGTTAAAATCGTTTTCCCGTTTGCCCGTTGCGCCGGGTAGACGCAAGAGAGCGTAGGTTCGCCGTCCACCAACACAGTACAGACGCCGCACTCGGCCTCCTCGCAGCCGATCTTGGTGCCGGTCAGCTTCAGGCGCTTGCGGAGTGTATCCGCCAGGGTTTCATCGGGATTGACGGTAAGGGTGTGGGATTGTCCGTTAACGGTAAGGGTGATTTGATTTTCCATAATTTTTCCTTCTAAGGTCATTACCACAAAGTCACGGAGACACCAAGGCACTAAAATTTAAATTTCTTTGTGACCTCGTGTCTTAGTGCCTTGGTAGTATACAGTCTTTATCCAGCCCGCTTCCAGGCAGTCTCGAGCGTGTCTTTCAACAACGTACCTGCCAGGTGATAACGATACTCCGAAGTAGCACGCATAGCGCTGGTGCGGAATTTGACTTCCCCAACCAGGGCTTCCAACGCAGACTTGAATGTTTCGTCAGAGTAAGGCTTATCCGCCAGGAAGGCTTCCGCTTTGCGGGCGCGGAACGGCACCGCGCCGCCAGGTCCCACCGCGATGCGGATTTGCTGGATCGTATCCCCATCCCGCTCCAGCCAGACGGAGAGATTGATGATCGGCAAAGCCACACCCTGCGGACGCATGATGCGCTTGAAGGCAGATGCCTGTCCCGGTTTTTGTTGCGAGACATAAAAGCCGACGATAATCTCGCCACCCTGCAAAGACGATTTGCCAGGGCCGAGGAATAGTTCAGGTAAAGGCACACAGCGGTTTCCCTGCGGACCGGCCACTTCGGCTTCAGCATCCAGGCACAGCAGGCCGATGGTCCCATCAGCGGCGGGCAGGGCGTGGGCAACATTGCCGCCTAGCGTGGCCACATTGCGCACCTGCGGTCCACCGACCAGGTCACAGGCCTCGACCAAAACTTGGGCGTGGGTAGCAACCAGCGGGTCCCGTGCGATGCGGGAAAGCGGCACACCTGCGCCTATAAAGAGACGCTCGTCCCGGATTTCGAGACTCTTCATCTCGGGGATTTCGGTCAGGTCTACAATGGTGTGGACGGGGGAATGACGACCCTGTTGCAGGTCAAGCAGAATGTCCGTTCCACCAGCGAGGGGGAGCGCCGGGCCGGGAGCGGACGTGAGGGCAGTAACAGCTTCTGCAACGGATGTGGGGCGAATGTATTGCTGCCAAAGGTTCATAGGTGGAACGACCTCCTTCGTAAGGACGGCGGCACTTTTCGAGGGGCATGACACCCCACGCCGCTGAGGGGCTTCTTCCGCAGCGACCACCGAACCAATGGTGATTGTATTGTAGCATTAATTTATAGCAAGGGTGCGTCGCACCAAGTTTCCTGGAAGAAGCCGCTAAATAGGATTCCTTCAAACCTGAAGAGAGTTCTTTTTAGAACGGTGCGACGCACAGCTCTTAAGCGATTACTTCTTTTACACCGGCCATCAACAGGCCAAGCTTTGCGGGCGTGGCTTCGTCGCGCGGGACAATATCCATGATCTGGCCTTCGTAGATGACGGCGATACGGTCGGAGAGCGATAGGATTTCATCCAGGTCTTCGGAGATGAGCAGGATGGCCGTGCCTTCCTTGCGCTGTTCGATCAACTGCTGGCGGACGTATTCGGTCGCCCCGATGTCAAGGCCGCGGGTGGGCTGCGCCGCGACAATGACGCGAGGCTGGCGCGAGAGCTCACGCGCGATGACCACCTTCTGGATATTGCCGCCCGACAGGTTCTTGGCGAGCGTCTCCTGGGAGGGCGTCTTGACCTGGAACTTTGTGATCAGTTCCGCGCTGTGGCGGGCAATCTCACCCAGGTTGAGAAAACCGGAGCGCGAGAACGGCTGTTTGTGATGCTCGCGCAGGATCATATTCTCCGCCACGCTGAATTCCCTGATCATGCCGTCCCGCATGCGCTCTTCAGGGATATAGGACAGCATACGTTCAGTCAGTTCAGCAGGCAACAAATTGGTGACATCTTCGTCCTCCAGATGGATACGACCACCCATGACCTTGCGCAGGCCGGTAATTGTCTCCGCCAGTTCGCGTTGACCGTTACCCGAAACGCCCGCGATGCCCAGGATCTCACCCGAATGGACATCCAGGCTGACGCCGCGCAACCCAGGCGTGCCGCGGTCGCTGCCACAGGAAACATTTTCGAGTTTCAAGCGAATTTCGCCGCGCTCCACTTCGCCGCGATTAGGGGCAAAGCCGACTTCACGGCCGACCATCCAGTTGGCCAGGTCCTGTTTGGTGGTCTCGGAGGTGGGACGCGTGCCGATCTTGCGTCCATCGCGCAGCACGCTGACCCGATCGCTGATCTCGACCACTTCGTGCAATTTATGAGAAATAAAGATAAGTGCATGGCCATCTTTGACCATCTGGCGCATGATGGTGAATAACTCGTCCACTTCCTGAGGGGTGAGCACGGCGGTCGGCTCGTCGAGAATGAGCAGAGCTGCCCCGCGATACAGGGCTTTGATAATTTCCACGCGCTGCTGCTGCCCCACCGACAACTGCCAGATGTAAGCAGACGGGTCGATTTTCAGTCCGTAGATATCGGCCAGTTCGACGATGCGTTTGGAGACAAGGTCGAGATCGGTGATCAGACCGCGTGAAGAGGGCAATCCCAGTGCTACGTTCTCGGCCACGTTCAGCGTCTGCACCAGCATAAAGTGCTGGTGGATCATCCCGATCCCCAAATTGATCGAATCGTTTGGCGACGAAATCGTCACCGGCTTGCCATTGAGCAGGATTTCCCCTTCATCAGGATGATACAGGCCATAGAGAATCTTCATCAACGTGCTCTTGCCAGCCCCATTCTCCCCCAGCAAAGCATGGACCTCGCCGGACTTCACATCGAAATCGACGCGGTCATTGGCAAGTACACCGGGGAAACGCTTGGTGATGCTGCGCATTTCCAGGCTGTCAATGCGGGCCTGGCCGGAGGGAAGGAGATTCGCTTCTGCCATATTATTTGCCTTTGCTCTAACCTTGCAATGTCACATTCGAAAAAAGTACCCGAAATTTGGGGTGTGAGCGCGCGTACGCGCGCTCACACCCCAAATTTCGGACTTCTCTTGAATAATGTAGCAAATGTAACATCGTCAAACTATGGTCTTTATTTGTTATACGACTTGCATGTCGCGGTACTTTCTTTCCTGACAGGCTTCTTCATAGAAGCCTGTCAGGTATTTAGTTTACTTGCTTCTTACTTGGTTGCGATGGATCCGTCGATGATCCCTTGGATGGTCGTATCGGCCAATGCCTGGACTTCCGCAGGAACAGCATAATCCGGGTTGAATTCGATCATTTCACCACCGTTGGCAAGATCGATGACAAAGGATTGTCCACCCAGTGTGCCGGCATTGATCAGTTCAATGATCTCAGCCAACACGACTTCCCAGTGATAGACCTGGCTGGCTACCACGATGGAAGGGGCCAGGGATGTCTGGTTGGACTGCGTGCCGAACCAGAGCACATTGTTCTCTTCAGCCACACCAATTGCGCCGACAACCATCTGCGCTGTTCCGGTCAGTACATCCGCGCCAGCAGAGACATGGGTATTCGCGGCTTCGGAGGCCAACGCCACGTCCGAGAAGGAACCGATATAGTTGACATTGACCTGGATGTCAGGCTTGGTCGCTTTTGCGCCCGCCACAAAACCATCCACATAGAGTTTGGCATCGCCGGTTTCGATCGGGCCGACTACACCCATGGTATTACTCTCGGAGAGGCTGGCGGCGATCACACCGTTGACGTAGCCGCCCTGATCAGAAGCGGCTTCATATGCGAAGACGTTCGGCAGGCCGAAGGTGTCCACGGTGGTGCCCCAGGCAAAGCTGGTCTCGGGAAAATCGGGAGCAATTTCCTGCAGGGAAGAGCCGTATTGCGAGCCGTGCCCGATAACCAGGTCAAAGCCCTGGGAAGCGTAGTCACGCAGAGCGGCTGCGGCATCATCTACCACGAACATATTCTCAGAGTAGACGATCTCAAAATTTTCCGAGCCACCCATGTCTTCCTGGATGCGCAGCAACGCGTCGTACATACTCTGGCTGAAGGCCAGGTCATTGATGGCGCTGGGCATGACAACCGCGACACGGAAAGGTTCTTCCATGGCAGGCGCTTCCGTAGCAGGTGCGCCGCACGCGCCCACTACCAGAGCCAGCAGGACAAACAAAACAAACAGGCGTACAGTGTTCTTCATTTTCTTCTCCTTTTCAATAATCAGATACATCAATCGGTTTCGTAGCATGCCGTTTATTTTTGCAGAGGCACCTCCTGATTTAAGGGAAGCTCAATCTTCCCGTTCGAACGGTTTTGTCAAAGCAGACGGGCCGCGTACTCTCGAAACCGTCGCGACCAACACCAGAATTGTCAGTACATAGGGCATCATTACTGCAATGTCCGACGGAATGGGAATGCCGAGCACCTGGATCCATAATTGCAGCGAGTTGACCATGCTGAACAACAACGCGCCGCCCAGCACACCCCACGGACGCCAGCCACCGAAATAGACCAGCGCGACGGCAATGAAACCCAGGCCACTGGTCATATTCTGCTGGAAGACATTCAACAAAGCGATGGACAGGGAAGCGCCGGCGATCCCGGACAGGGTTCCAGCCAGCACGATCGTAAAATAACGAATGCCTGCTACCGATACCCCCAGCGAATCGGCTGCTTCGGGGTTTTCCCCTACCGAGCGGATTTTCAAACCCAATGTGGTTTTGTTCAACACAAACCAGGCGATCGGCACCAATAAATAAGCTGCGTAGACCAGCAGGTTCTGGCTGAAGAAGATCTCGCCCAGGCCGGGGATGTCACTCAAGACAGGGATGTGAATTTTCGGGAAACCTCTCACCGTCTCGACTGTGCCCAGCATCTTCTGGAACAGCAGGTCGCTCAAGCCGAGACCGAACAGGTAAAACCCGATCCCACTGATGCCCTGCTGGGCATGCAGGTTGACGGTCACAAAGGCCATCGCCAGCCCCATGATGGCGCCTACAAGCATGGCAACCAGCACCGCCA
>CAZLOC010000140.1:0-9322 GCA_964560935.1 uncultured Anaerolineaceae bacterium
GAAGAAGCCTGGGATGTGACAGCCTATGTGCTGAAACTGAACGAAAGCCAACCGGCAGGCATTACACTAGATGAAACCAATAGCTCCGCAATCCCCATCCACCATAAAGTAAGCACTCCGGAGAGTGAAATCCCCGGAACTCTGATCCTATCAGGTGTGCTCGCGCTGGCTGCCCTCGGCATGGGCTTGCAGGCACGCATAAGATCGACCACCACACTCCCCAAACCAAACTTTGTCCATCACTTACATCCGCCCAGCATTCCGGCTCTGCAATCGCGTTTCCGCTACACACTTGGCGCCGGCGGACTGGCAGTTTTCCTGTCGCTGGTTTTGCTGGTCACCGGCGTACTTGAGATGTATTTCTATGTGCCCTCGCCGGAACAGGCCGCCATTTCAGTCGAGACCATCACCGCATTGGTACCGTTTGGGGAGCTGGTCCGCAACCTGCACTTTTGGTCGGCGCAGTTGCTGGTCGTCGTCATGACGGTTCACCTGCTACGAGTGGTATTGACCGGCGCCTATGCCCCGCCCCGCCGTTTCAACTTCCTGCTTGGGCTGGGACTGCTGGTCTTCATCCTGCTGCTGGATTTCACCGGCTATGTATTGCGTTGGGATGAGGGCATCCGCTGGGCGCTGGTGGTGGGCGCAAATTTACTCAAGACCATCCCATGGATTGGCGAGGGCGTCTATTATTTCGTGATCGGCGGGAGTGAGCCGGGAGCCGCCACGCTGACCCGTTTCTACGCCTGGCACATCTTCGGGTTGACACTTGGCGCAGCCATCCTGGTTATCTGGCACGCCTTTCGCGTCCGGAGAGACGGCGGGGTTGCCGTTCCACCTCCCACGCAGCGCGAAGACAGCACACGCATCTCGCGCTTCGAGCTCATCCGGCGCGAAGTGTTGGCAATAGCAATTGCCAGCGCAATCTTATTACTCCTTTCCATGCTCGTGCCGGCCCCGATAGACCAGCCTATTTCAGATACCAGCCTGGCAGCCAGCGATTCACGCGCGCCGTGGTTCTTCCTGTGGGTGCAGCAACTGCTCAAATGGGGCGACCCCTTCCTGCTGGGTGTGCTTGTCCCAATGTTGGTTGTGGTTGCGCTGGGATTGCTGCCATACGTGCTGCCCAATGTGAAAGATGAAGACCTGGGGCGCTGGTTCCCGCGTGGGAACCGGGTGGCGCAGGTATTGGCGGTATTGACCATTTCCGGGATATTGTTCTTGACGATTGCAGGAGCTATATCCCATTAACGATTTTTTACCGGAGATGAATGGAGAAAACAAAAAACGTTCATCTCTGTTTATCCCCGGTGAATATTACACACACTAAATGACTAAAACTTCCCGCCGCGATTTCCTGAAATTGATCACCAACGCCCTGTTTGGTCTGAGCGGGCTGCTTGGGCTGGGCGGTCTGGCGCGTTTCTTCAGCTACCAACCGCATCAAGGTCCGCCCACTGAATTCGACCTGGGCGAGGCCGCCAATTTTCCAGTTGGCTCGCGCGCCCTCAGGCTGGACATCCCTGCCGTGATTTACAATAACGAAGGCGAGTACGTGGCTTACGGCCTGACTTGCACGCACCTGGGTTGTTTGGTTGAAGAGGATGGCGAGGGGTTTGCCTGCCCATGCCACGGCTCGCGCTTTGACCGGGACGGGTCAGTGCTGCAAGGCCCGGCGAAGGAGCCATTGCGCCAGTTACGCGTGGAGGTGATGGAAGATAATATATTGAGGTTGTATACGAAGTGAGAGGGCGGTATATAATCAGCTAGCGGATGTCATTGCGAGGCTCCGTAGGAGCCGCGGCAATCTCCTTATAAACATGAGACTGCCACGTCGGGTTTTGCAACCCTCCTCGCAGTGACATGAGAAGACCGGAGGAGCAACAATGGATTTCGATCTCAACGAAGAACAACGTATGTGGCAGAAAGCTGTCCACGATTTTGTGGAGGCGGAGGTGCGCCCGTTCGCACGCGAAGCGGATGAGACTGGGGAATTCAACTGGAAAGCCGTGCGCAAGATGGGGCCGCTGGGCCTGCTGGGGCTGAACATTCCCGAAGAGTACGGCGGTCCGGGCATCGACGCCGTCAGCGCGGCCATCGCCATCGAGGAACTGGGCTGGGGCTGCGGGAGCATGGCGCTCGCCATCGCCGCCCACAACGGCCTCGGGAGCACGCCCATCGTCCTGTATGGAAGCGAGCAGCAGAAGAAGAAGTGGTTGCCTCTCGTCTCCAGCGGTCAGAACAAGCTGGGTAGCCTGGCGCTGACCGAACCGGGCGCGGGGTCGGACCTGCAGGGTGGAGTCCGTACGAAGGCCGAAAAGGACGGGAACGAGTGGGCCATCAACGGCTCGAAGATGTGGTGTACGAACGCGTCCATCGCCGAATACATCATCACACTCGTTCGCACGGACCCGGCGGGCGGCTCCCGTTCATTGAGCATGATCATCGTCCCGACCGACGCACCCGGTCTCACCATTGGCCCGCCGGAGAAGAAGATGGGACTGCACGGCTCCCCCACCCACGCCGTGATCTACGAAGACGTGCGCGTGCCGCTAGTGAACTTGCTGGGAGAAGAAGGCAAAGGTCTGCACCAGACACTCTCCACGCTGGACGGCGGGCGCATCGGCATCGGCGCTATCTCGGTGGGACTGGCGCAGGCAGCCTTCGAGTACGCCACCAACTACGCTCGCGAACGCCAGGCCTTTGGCAAACCCATCGCAGAGCTGCAAGCCATCCAGTGGATGCTGGCCGATATGGCGACGCAAATCGAAGCGGCGCGTACCCTGTTATACAAGGCCGCCTGGCTCAAGGAGCAGGGACGCCCATACACAATGGAAGCTGCTATGGCCAAGATGTTCGCGACTGAAATGGCTGAGAAGGTCTGCCGGGACGCGATCCAGGTGCATGGCGGCTATGGCTACAGCCAGGAATATCCGCTGGAACGCCTGTACCGCGACGCGCGCCTGATGACGATAGGCGAAGGCACCAGTGAAATCCAAAGGTTGGTGATTGCCCGGCAAGTATTGAAGATGGAGTTTTGATAAAGCAGACCTCGGAGGTCGACCATAATTCGTAAAAAAAACACAAGCCCTGAACAGGGCTTGTGTTCGGCTATTCCACACGTGGCTTGAGCCTCACTGCCATGTCTCTCAACTGGGTAAAACCAATCGGCTTCAACATTATTATATATATGGAATTATCAGCAAGTTTGTCCGCCCAATTTGCGTCTGCTGTCGCCACTATAACTTTGGTAGCTTCGAAACGCGCGTCTGAGTGGATGTATTCCAGAATTTGTTCCCCGGAAGCGCCAGGGAGGTGCAAATCAAGCACAATCAGCGCAGGGACAGCTTTGGCAAGGCGGTCAAGCGCCAGGGTACCATCGTAAATGGTCTCCGCTTCAAAGCCTGCCCTCTCCACCGCCGTGTGGAAAACCAAAGCCACATCTTCCATATCTTCAATAACAAAAGCCAACGGTTTCATTTTCCTTTCTCCTGCTGACGCATCACGACTGGTAAGGTTACAGTAAAGGTGCTGCCCACACCAACTTCACTGGCGACTGTGATCGCACCCCCCATCATTTCGACCAGTTGCCTGGTAATGGTGAGTCCCAATCCCACACCACCCTGCTTGCGGGTAATGATTGGCCCATTCACCTGCGTGAAGGGTTCAAATATAGTGTCGAGGAATTCAGGCGCAATTCCAACACCCGTATCCCTGACTGCTACCTGCCAATAGTCGTTATCAAGCATGCGGATGCTTATTGCAACCTCGCCTTGTTCTGTATACTTAACTGCATTGCCAATCAGATCTGAAAAAATTTCAGCTAGACGCTCTATATCGCCAAAGAGTACTACGGGCAACATTCTGGCGTCTTCCATTTGCAGCCGGAGTCCTTTTTTTACAGCCGCCGATTCCCAGGTCACAAAAACGCGGTCGAAAAGCTCGGCCGGCGAGAAAGTTTCCTGTTTGAGAATCAATTTGCCCGAATGAAGATGAGACTGTTTCAACAGGTCATCCACCAGACTCTGAAGGTATTCTGCATTGTAAACCACTTTTTGCAGGATAAGCTCCTGCTCATCGCAAATCTCCCCCACCGCTCCCGAACGCAGCATATCTGCCAAACCGAGCACTGCTCCTAATGGCGTGCGCAATTCATGGCTGACACGTGCCATCAAATCAGTTTTGTATTGGCTGGCAGCAAGCGCCTTTTCTGCTAAAGCGTGTTCTTTTTGCAGTGCATCTCTCTGGCTGTGCCATGCTGTCAGTTGGAAAAGTGCGACCACGGCCAAATTTGAAGATATCACAAAGAACTCATCCAACTCAGAGCCATTATCTACCTGTGGCGACACCAGGCCAGCAGCATTAAGGTATAACATCAGCAATAGGCTCGCCACACTCATGATTGTCGCAACTATACCACCACGCCCGCCCAACAACATCCCGGCAACCACAACAACCGTCACATAAGAAAGAGCATTCGGCGCATGCTCCACTCCACCGGCAAGATATACCAGCGCGGTAGTAAGTGTCCATAACACAAATACAAACCCCATATTAAAGTAGCGCAGATAACCTCTCCGCGTGAGATAACGCGCCAGAAACCAGAGCGCTACCAGGCAGACAAAGGCTATCCAACTCGCGTACCAAACAGGAAAAATAAAGGGCCCGATCACCAGGAACGGCATCAAAACATATATGAACATCAAAAGAAAACGGTTGAGCAACGCTGATACGCGAGTCTGCTCGGGGTCGTCTTCAATTTCTATGGGAGCTGCAAATTTCTGGTATCGCGCGAACATGGTATCTTTCCGACATGATGAAAAACTTATTTGAAAATAATATATCATTTTCATTATTAAGAACAGTAGACTTACAAGGTTGTAAGCCTACTGCAATAGTGACTTGATGATGATTCCCTTTTCTCCAAGACCCTCCCCCGGCAGCATGACAACCTTTCCCAAAAATGTTATCCTTTAATCGCAAAGACAGTGGTCAAAAGGATATGGAGATGAACATCGGCGATCTATTCCTGGGAATGGCGTTTGTGAGTGTGGTTTGGGGAGCTATCTCATCAATGGTCATTACAGCTTTTGTAGCCGCGCGTGGGACAAAGATTAATTACTTTCTGTACAGGTTATACATCATCAAATATGTAAACCAATACAAGCAAATTACCGAAGCAGAAAGCAGCAGACCTGGTCCCTGGTTTTATTCGTTCGTTGTCTGTATGCTTCTAGCGTTGATTTTGTTCGTCATTGGGGTAATTCTAAAATCACTTTAATTCGCTTGGCGCAGGTCAGGAGACCTTGCACCAGTGTGTTTACCCTAGCTTCTCGATCACCACCCAGGCATTGCCCTCCGCCGCATGGACGCTAGCCTTTACCGAGTCAAACGAGAACAAATCCACAATCTTACTCGGTGAAAGAAAATGGCTGCGCATCAGCAGCAGCTTTTCCCCTATCGCAATCAATTTGACGCCAAACTTGCGAATATCCGGCTCTTCGATGGCGATACGCCCGCCGGGCTTGAGCACGCGGTACATTTCGCGCGCGGTCTGTCCCTGATGGATGACGTGGTGCAAGGCATCCACCATGATGATCCGTTCGAACGTCTCATTGGGGAAGGGTAAGCACTCGGAGTTCGAGCAGGCCAGCCCAAGCTGAGTCCGATCCGCCTGGCGCAGCATGCCGAGGGACGAGTCCGCGACGATCACTTCCCCGGCATGTTCACGGATGGCAGTTGCCACGCGGCCCGTCCCGCCGCCGATATCCAGCACACGACCGGATATCGGCAGGTCAGCCTGCGCGAGCATCATCTCCAGCGAAGAGTAACCAACGCGGGAGAAGACAGGGGCAATAAAGTCAAAATGGTCAAAGGGCATAATTATGGAGCCAATGGATCGGGAGGGACTGACGAATCATCTCCATCACCTACGGTGATCAAGTCTTTGAGTCCCTCATAAATCGCCGAGCCAATGCCGGAGACGTTGACAAGATCTTCGATGCGCGCAAACGGGCCGTTCTCTTCACGATACGCAATGATCTTCTGCGCATTGGTCTGGCCAATGCCGGGCAGTTCGTCCAATTCCTCAGGTGAAGCGGTGTTGATGTTTACCAACTCCTCCCCTGCGGACGGCGAGGGCGTGCCCTCCGAGATCACTACAAAACCTTGATCCGCCTCAGGGAGGTAACCCGACACAAAAGGTACGTCCAACTTTTGCGCATCCTCCACACGAGCGGCCAGGTTCAGGCCATTTTTGTCGGCCTCGGCCACAAGGCCCCCGGCTGCTTCAATGGCGTCCATGACGCGGCTGCCCTCAGGCAAGTCATACAAACCCGGGCGCACGACCGCACCCGCCACATGCACCTGGATCGGTTCGGGCGTGGGGGCAGGGCGTAATTCAACGCTTTCGCCCTGCGGGGCGCGCGCCGCCAGCCACACCCCGCCCGCCAACAGCAGGCCCAACAAAACACCTATCACAATATACAGAATCGTTTTCATTGCCTTCCCCAATTTTATCCCAACTTCATCACCAGCAGGGTTTCTCCCCTGCGCGCCAATTCCATCAATAGTCCCGCCAGCCGTTGCAGGCGACGATAATGTGCAGGCGTTTCATCGGGCTCGAGCGCTCGAAAATCAAATTTTCCATACAACCCACCCAGGCCTGAACGGCAGGTGAGATAGACCGGTCGCGGCGTATCGGCCAGCAAATGTTCGATCAGGGCGCGTGCTACTCCGTGATGACGATAAGCGGGACGCACGGCCAGGGAGGCCAGTTCCGTTAATCCGCCGGGTACTCGCTTCAACTGCCCACAGGCGATCATTTGTCCGCCCTCGTTGACTGCCACCGTAAAACGACGCCAGTCCAACCCTGTCGGATTGATGCGCACCTGCCGGATGAGCGCCTTTATCTCCGGGAAGTCGTCCTCGGTAGCCGGGCGGAGGGAAAAGGTTTCAGCCAAGCACACCCGCCGCAACGAGGATGATAAAGCTGGAAATGAACCAGTGGATCAAGAAGGGATACAGGAACGAGCGCGTGCGCCAGGCCACCCAACCAAAGGCAAAGCCGCCGAAAATGGTGGAGAGAGTTTCGACTTCCGGTTTCCCTATGTGCGCCAGCGCGAAAGGAACCGCCTGCAGCCAAAGGGCTTCCGCTCCGAACTTACGAGCATAGCCGAATAGAATCCAGCCACGGAAGAGGAACTCCCAGCCGATCAGATCAAGGAAGGTCGTCCAGGGCAAGCCCGCTACATGCGGTTTGTAATAGTCGGTTATGCTGGGATCACCCTTTCCGAGATACCAGATAACCGGCGTCATGATCAGGATACCCGCCAGCGTGATGACCAATCCAGCCTTCCAATCGCCGAGGGTCAAGCCGTAATCGCGGGGGTTCTCACGGAAGATGAAGAGGATGAAAACCAGGGGAACGATCAGATAGAGAATAACCCTGTCCCAATACTTGTAAGCCGTCATACGATGGTAATGGTCCACCAGCAGCAACAAGGTGCTGGCAATGGTGATCGTGACGATCTTCCAGTCGAAGTGGAGTTTGGGGCCGAGGAGGAATTTCATGTTTCATCTACCACAGATAAATACAGATGGACTGGAGTGGGTCGGATTGGCAATGCGACCTACGTTCAGCGGTACTTCACGTTGATTTCCAAAGAGCATCTATGGTTCTCAATATGGAAAATTGGTTTGGTTGCCATTTGGACCAAGCAATGCGGCTATTTTATCCGCATCACGGGAAAGTTCAAGGCCCCAGTTCATAAATAGCAGTATCATGGCAAGTACCGCAATACCTACTACGATTTTGCCAGCTACTGATTCTCGCCAGCGGTTTGAAAATGCCCGCCAGCCGCCTGCCCAGGTTTGCGCGGCGAGGATGGCCAGATAAGGCACGATGGCGAGGTGAAAGCGGTCTTCGGAGAGGATGAGCACATGTGGCAGGATATAGGCAAACAACAAAAGATACAGCAATATTACGCCTGGATTGAGGCGAGTCAGGGCCAATCCCAGCGCGGCAGAGACGGCAATAAAAACGAACGGTAGCAAAAAGATCCCCGCAACCGCCAGCAAAAGCGGGCCGGGAATGTAGCCCAGCAGGTCGTTGGAATAAAAGTAGATGAGCACGCGTTTTTCGAGGCCGAAAAAGAAACCCAGGCGATTGAACGCCAATGGCAGGAAGCGTCCCGGCTCGGCGCGGATGAATTCAAGTGCTCTTTGGGCGCCAAGCTGGTCGCGCTCGGCATCGTCGAGGATGGGGATCAAATCGAGAGAGGGGCCAAAGATGAAGGAGCCGTTCCCTTCGGGATGATAACCAAGATACAGATTGTAGCCCATCGAAGATTCGATGCCGCTGAGTTTGTGGTGCAAGAGTGAATTGCGGATCATCCAGGGCGCGATCAGGACCAGTACAGTCAACGCCATGAGGGCGGCGCCACGTTTTTGTTTGAGGATGAACCAGGTCCATAGAACGGCCAAACCAGCGAAGGGCAAGATGACAGAACGAGTCAGTGCGGCGAGAGCAAGGAAAAAGCCAGAGAGAAGAGAATAGAAAGTAGAGAGACTGGGGTTGGAAATCGAGGATCGGGAATCGGGGATTCGAAGAAGGAAGTAAAAAGCAGCCAGAACAAGTAAGAAGAAAAGGTTTTCCGTCGCGAGGCCGATCGGGTAGATGATGAGCAATGGATAACAGGCCACGATCCAGGCTGAGATAACGGGGGCAGGTTCAGGGGTTGGGAAGAGGCGTGAATTACCCCTCACCCCGCCCTCTCCCAGGGGGAGAGGGTTTAATTGATCCCTCACCTTGACCTCCTCCATAGGGGAAGGGTTTAATAGGAGGCGGGAAACGTGATAGGTCAGCGGGGCCAGCAAAGCGCCCAGTCCGGCCTGCACCAGCCGGACGGCAAAAAAACGTCCCGCCCCTGCGCCTGTGACCAGATAGATCAGGGCGAGAAAGGCGGGATACAACGGTGCGCGGAAAGAAGTCGGCACACCACGGAGGGGGTCATAATCTACAGATGAGAGATCGAAGTCGACATACGGTTCCAGCAGCTTGAGGTCTTCATAGGCATACCAGCGGAATCCATTACCGCCGGCAAGGCTGCGCGCCAGCATGTCGTATTGGAACATGTCGTCCAGGCCGATGCCCAGCAAGCGCGTCAGCAGGACCGGGATGAGACGCAAAACCAGCGCTACGAGAAAGATGCGCCCGGAAAACCCTTTAGTATCCATTGGCCTTATCAGCAATCCAGCCGCCGTTTCCGGCGGCTGGAGCAATAGTTTCTCTCATACGCCCAGAGACACCTCCAGGCTAAGT
>CAZLOC010000141.1:0-9279 GCA_964560935.1 uncultured Anaerolineaceae bacterium
GGCCGCGACCGTCACTTCCAGGCGATTTTGCCCTTACGTGGCAAGATCTTGAATACGGAGCGCGCGCGCCTGGATAAAATCCTGGGTAACAATGAGGTCAAATCGCTCATTTCGGCTTTAGGTACTGGCATCGGGGAAGGCTTTGACCTGGAGGGTCTGCGCTACGGGCGTGTCATCATCATGACTGATGCTGACGTGGACGGCAGCCATATCCGCACATTACTATTAACTTTTTTCTTCCGCTATTTGCCGGAGTTGATCGAGGAAGGACATCTCTTCATTGCCCAACCGCCGCTTTACCGGATAGCGCACAAAAACCAGGTCAAATATGCATATACGGAGAACGAAAGAGAAGAGTTGGTAAAATCTTTGGGCGGCGAGAAGGCGAATCTGCAACGCTATAAAGGTCTCGGTGAAATGAATCCGGACCAATTATGGGAGACGACGATGAATCCGGAGAACCGCACCCTGCTGATGGTTGCCGTAGAAGATGCCGCCGAAGCAGACCGGACCTTTGACATGCTCATGGGTGATGCGGTTGATCCACGTAAACGCTTTATCCAGACCCATGCGCGCAGTGTACGTAACCTGGATATTTAGTTGTTCTTGATAAAATGAAGAAGACCAGTTCTAAAGCTGGTCTTTTTTTTAATTTCTATGGGTTTGTTATGAAAGTACCACTCAATCTGCCTTAAAGGTAGTGTAAAATGCTTGTAGGAAGGTTGATTTCAAAAACTTTCATTAATTTCTATTCTTATGTTGCAGTCATTACGTTTCAATCTAACGCTGAGCAAGGTTTTGCAGTTCATAGTCCTGGTTTATCAGGCAATCGCCGTGGTGGTCTTTATCGCTGCGCTTTTTTTCGCGAATGCCTGGTTAAAACAACCTTTCCTGGGTGCCTTTTTTGAGCCGACCATGAGCCGCAATGATGCCGGGCCTACGAAACCAAGCGAGGCCTGGCAGTTGGTGAACCAGGGCGTGCAACACGGCGACCAGTTAATCTCCGTTGCGGGTGAGGAAATCAGTAGTGCCCGGGATGTCGAGGATGTGCTGGAAGATTACTTTCCCGGAGAGACTATACCTGTTGTCTTTCGGTCGACAGAAGGGGAATTACAAACCTACGATGTGACATTGCACCGTTTCCCTGTCCCGGACCGCACCTCGTACCTGGTTATTCCTTCAATTGTCAGTATAGCTTTCTTTGCGCTCAGCCTGTGGATTTTTGGCTTGCGCCGCAGTGAACCGGCGGGGCGTGCCTTCACGATTTTTGCTTCTTCAATGGCAGTTGTTGTCGGAACCTTTTTCGACCTTTACACATCCCATCGGTTTTCATATCTCTGGGCAGCGGCGTTACCGCTGGCAGGCGGTGCGCTGGTAGATTTGACGCTTTCCTTCCCACAGGAAGCCCGTTTTGTAGTAGGACGCCCTTTTCTTCGTTGGGGAGGCTATGTCGTTGCGCTTGGTTTGGCAGGATATTCCTATGCCACCATGTCTAACTTGGAACAACCGACAGCCTATTTTATGGCCTGGTACGCTTCATACTTTTTCGATGCGTTGGCTATACTGTTTCACTTCGGTGTGACTGTTTATCGCGGTTTCTCGGCACAATCTCCAGTTGTGAGAAGCCAAGCGCGTGTGGTTCTTATCGGGATTTTACTGTCTCTGGGGCCAATAGGGATTTGGCTGGTTCTTTTCCCATTTGGACTGGTTTCTTTTTCCCCTTACTTGTTCTTTTCGGTTATTTTCTTTCCCCTGACCATTGGTTACACCATTTTGCGTTATCGTCTGGTGCGGACTGATTTCTGGGTACGTCAGGGATTGGTTTATTCTGTCCTTTTCATCTTGACCATTAGCAGCTATGCCTTACTGGTGACCGGTTTCAGTCTGATTTTCAAACTGATTTTCAAAGATGCCATGCCAGCCAATAACCCGTATGTGATTGGTAGTTTGGTCTTTATTTTAGCGGTTGTTTTGGATCCATTTCGGAAGCGTTTACTTAATCTGGTTGATAACACCTTCTTTCGAGGTCAACGTGTCTTTGACCAGCGCTTGCGTGAATTCAGCCACCAAATGACCAGCGCACTGGATAATCAGAACATAGGCCTCGTTCTGCGCCAGCAGATCATGGAGACACTTGCCCCTGAATATATTCACATCTACACTTTTGACTCGCTCAGTGATCAATACGTCAGCCTGCCGGATATTGACGGTCGCCCCAGCAGCGATGTGCGTTTTTCATCACGAAGTTCATTGGTGCAATACTTTACTAGCGAGCGTTTACCATTGTATTTAGATGGCGCTAACTTATCATCAAACTTAAAAGCGGAAGAGGCGCGGTTGAAATTACTTGGAGCCAAGCTGTTCGTTGGTTTAGCCGGCAAAGACGGCCCAACGGGCTGGCTGGCGCTTGGCCAGCGTTTGTCCAGGCAGCCGTACACGCCTCAGGATTTGACCTTCCTCGAGAACCTGGCAGACCAGGCTTCGGTCGCGATTGGACGCGTGCAGACTGTTGCCAATCTGGAACGTCGCATCCAGGAAATGAATGCCCTGACGCGTGTATCCCAGGGCGTCAATATCACATTAACTTTTGACGATGTCATGGAGTTGATCTTCGCGCAGACCGGGCAAATCATCCCGGCTAGCGAATTTCACATCACTCTATATAGCAAAGCCGGCGATTATTACTATTATGCTTTCTGTGTGGAAAACCGAGAGCGCCTGGAGGAACGAGAGAACATTCCTTTGCCTGTAACTCTAGGGCTGGGGCAAGAAGTGGTCAGTAAGGGTCGCCCAATTTTAACGCAAGACTACCTGCGCGAGTGCCAGGCTCGCAATGTGACGCCCGCATTTCAAAATGTGTTTGCCTGGATGGGTGTTCCGCTTAATGCCGGTGCAGAAACAATTGGTTCATTGGGGATTGGCAGCCGTGACGCCAGTGTCACCTACTCGCGCGCGCAGCTTGACTTACTGCAAGCTGTTGCCGACCAGACCGCTGGCGCTATTGTCAAAGCTCGCCTTTTGGAAGAAACACAGCAGCGTGCTTTCCAGCTTTCAACCTTGAACGATTTGACACGGCAGCTAACTTCTACACTTGAGTTGGAGCCTTTGCTTCAAAACATTTTGGAGAGTGCAGTCAACATCCTTAACTGTGAAGCGGGTAGTCTGTTCCTGGTTGATGAACAGACAGATGATCTGGTCTTCAAAGTGACGGTTGGGCCGCCTACCTCGGCTGAATTGATCGGCCAACGTGTTCCGGCGGGGAGTGGTATTGTTGGCCGCGCCGCGCAAACGCGTGAGCCAATCGTGGAAAACCAGGGACAGACATCTGCTGCACGTTTTACTGCTGCAGACCAACAAACTGGTTTTACCACTAGATCCCTACTCGCTGTTCCTCTGTTGTATAAGGACCACGTCATTGGCGTGATCGAAGTGATCAACCGTAAGGACAGGTTGCCATTTGTCGAAGATGATCAAACTTTGCTGTCTGCTTTTGCCGGGCAGGCAGCGGTGGGTATTGAGAACGCTCGCTTATTTACGCTTACCGACCAAGAACTGGCTGCCCGCGTGGAAGAACTCTCGGTCATGCAACGTATTGGTCGTGAACTGAATGCCAGTCTTGAAACCGATCGCGCAATGCGCATTACACTAGAATGGGCATTGCGCCAGTCGAAAGCGGAAGCCGGGTTGATTGGGATGCTGGCAGATGAAAAATTGCGCGTCATGGCTGAACAAGGGTACGGCGACCTGAAGGAACACTTTGTAGACGGTTTATTGCCACTGGATATACCCACCGTAAAGTCTGCGATGCAAACAGCCCAGCCTCAGCAAGTCTCTCTGCAGTCCGATACCGTGGGTAGTATTCTGCCCGGCGCGCATACACAGATTGTGATCCCGATTCGGCGCGAGGCGGAAGTTATCGGGTTGTTGTTCCTCGAAAGCGTAAGTGACACGCAACAAGATGTCGCCTTCCTCAATCGTCTCAGCGACCAGGCCGCTATAGCCATTTCGAATGCCCAATTATATGAAGAGGTTCAGCAAGCGAACAATGCCAAGAGCGAGTTTGTCTCATTTGTGGCGCATGAACTTAAAAACCCGATGACGTCTATCAAGGGATATACGGAACTGCTCTCGGCCGGCGCAGTCGGTCCGATTAATGAGATGCAGACCAATTTCCTGACTACAATCCGTTCGAATGTGGAACGTATGTCGACGCTCGTCTCGGACTTGAACGATAACGCCAAAATCGAAGCCGGACGCCTCCGTCTGGAATACAAGGCTGTGGATATACACGATGTAGTGGATGAGGTGGTCCGATCCACTCGCCGCCAAATTGAGGACAAAAAGCAAGAACTCCAACTGGACGTACCTGATACGATGCCCCAGATCTGGGCTGACCGTACACGTATCGGTCAAATACTGACGAATTTGGTGAGCAATGCTCACAAGTACACGCCTGAGGGTGGAAAGATCATTTTCGGCGCTGAGGTGGCTGCAAATCAATGGGAACCCAGTGGTGCGGCGCAGGTTGTGCATATTTGGGTTAAAGACAATGGTATTGGCATCAGCCCGGAAGATCAGCCAAAGATATTTGGCAAGTTTTTCCGCTCCGATGATCAAAAAGCTCGCGAGGTGCCCGGCAGCGGCCTGGGTTTGAACATAACAAAGAGTCTGGTGGAAATGCAAGGGGGGAATATCTGGTTTGAGAGTAAATACCGTAAAGGAACAACCTTCCATTTCACCATCCCGGTGGCAGAGGAATAATCAACTATGACGTTTCATGCTGCTGTTGGACAGGCGCAAGCCCTGGATGGCCGCGAAGCCAGCTTACAGGCTACACATCAAGCCTTGAACCGTCTTGGTGCAGTCGCACCTGGGCTGGGGATTGTGATTTCGTCCCATCAATATCAAGCGCGTGACGTTGCCAGTGGCGCCTCAAGCTTACTCGGTGATGCTCCGTTGATTGGCTTTAGCACTCCGGCCGGATTGACCGGAGAAGGGCTGCACGCACACTCAGTGGTTGTGGCTATTCTCAGCACCGAGGAAATCGAAGCCAAAGCTCATTGGTTACCTGGCTATGCCCAGAGCAGCCGCGAGACAGCCACTCAATTGGAAATGTTGCTTTCTGGTAAGCAGGCACAAAACATCATCTGCTTTGCGGATGGATTCAATGGAGATGCAGAACAGTTTTGTAACTCGCTATCATCAAAAGCATTTCGAATAGCGGGTGGGCTTTCTTCTGGTGACTTGCACACGGGAAATACCTATCAAATTGCCGGAAACCAGACCGGTACCGGCGCGTTGGCATCTTTGGTCTTCAGCAACAAACTGCGGATGGGTGTTGGTCGCGCTCACGGCTGGGATCCGGTCGGCGGCCATATGCGTGTCACACGTTCACGCGGTTTCTGGCTGCGTACGCTTGATGCTCGGCCCGCGTCTGAAACCTATGCCGAATTGTTTGGTTCTCCAGCCCGAGAGTGGAGCTTTCCTCCTCTCAGTCACATGGCACGCTTGTATCCACTTGGCATGGAACAAGGCGACGAACTAATAGTTCGCGCGCCAATTCGCGTTGAAGCTGATGGCAGTTTCCGCATGAATGCATCCGTCCGCGATGGCGCGGATGCTTTTGTATTGGTCGGCAGCTGGGCGAGTTGCCACAAAGCAGCCCAGCAAGCAACTCAGCAGGCCTTGCGCGAACTGGATGGCGTCAAACCGGCTTTTGCGCTCGTGCTGGTGGACATTGCCTGGCAGATGCTGCTTAAGGCCACCCCAGGTGTGGAGATTACCGCCATACAGGAAATCATCGGCGAGAATGTTCCCATAGCCGGAGGCTATACGTTGGGACAAATTATTCCCGGCAAGGATACTTCTGCTCCGGGATTTTTGAACCAGCATATTGTAGTGATTTTGTTTGGGGAAGAAAAACAGAAGTAAATTTTCAACGCGAGATACAAGAAGCCCGGCTCCATGAGCCGGGCTTCCGCTTGAGAGAAGAAAGTTTTTGCCTATACCGGCATTTTTACCTGTGGCAGGTTTTCCATTGCTGCCTGGATAGCCTCAGCGGGATACTCGTAATCTTCCAGTTTGCCGCTCAGGTAAACATCGTACGCAGCCAGGTCGAAGTGACCGTGACCGGAGAAATTGAACAAAATGACGCGTTTCTCACCTTTGGCTTTGGCATCCAACGCCTCATCGATGGCAACGCGTATGGCATGTGCAGTCTCCGGCGCGGGGATGATGCCTTCGGCTTTTGCAAAGGTTACCGCAGCTTCGAAGGTTGCACGCTGCTTGACAGACACTGCGTCGATCAGGCCCGCGTCGCAGAACGCGGACAGGCTGGGGGCCATACCGTGATAACGTAGTCCACCGGCGTGGATGGCGGGTGGGACGAAGTCATGCCCAAGTGTATGCATCTTGACGATGGGAGCCATCTTCGCTGTATCGCCATAATCGAAAGTATATGCACCCTTTGTGATGGACGGAGTGGCAGTTGGCTCAACGGCTACCAGGCGGGCGCGCTGACCGTCTTTGAGGTTTTGGCGCAAGAAGGGATAGGCCAGACCAGCAAAGTTTGAACCACCGCCCACACAGCCGATCACCACATCCGGGTATTCACCGGCTAAATCCATCTGCTTGAGCGCTTCCTCGCCGATTACGGTCTGGTGCATTAGTACATGATTGAGCACTGAACCGAGACTGTATTTTTTCTTACCTTCGGAAGTGGCTGCCACTTCGACGGCCTCTGAGATGGCGATGCCAAGCGAGCCGCTACAGTCGGGATCCTTTTCCAGGATTATGCGCCCAAATTGGGTCCTATCGGTGGGGCTGGCGTATATCTCAGCGCCGTAAGTTTGCATCATAATGCGGCGATAGGGTTTTTGCTGGTACGAAACCTTGACCATGTACACTTCCAAATCGAGCCCGAAGAAATTACAGGCCAGCGAAAGCGCCGAGCCCCATTGTCCGGCGCCGGTCTCGGTAGTCAGAGCCTTGGTCCCGGCGGCTTTGTTGTAGAAGGCCTGGGCGATGGCAGTATTCGGTTTGTGGCTGCCAGTCGGGGAGACGCTTTCGTTCTTGAAATAGATGTGGGCCGGGGTATCGAGAGCTTTCTCCAGGCGGGTGGCACGGATCAGGGGGGTAGGGCGGTATAGTTTGTAGATATCGCGCACTTCTTCGGGGATATCAATATAGGCATCGGTGGCAATTTCCTGCATGATCAATTCCATTGGGAACAGCACAGACAGGAAATCGGGTGTGACTGGTTCAAACGTACCAGGATGCAACACCGGGGTGGGGGGAACCGGACTGTCTGCCATCACGTTGTACCAGGATTTCGGCAGATCAGATTGGCTCAAGAGAAAACGGGTTTGTTCGGACATGGGAACCTCCATAAATTTACGGTTGGTGATTTATGATTTTTTGATTGAAAATTTTACTTATTGCAAATTGCGGCTGATATCAAACGCCAGATCAGACATATCAGTGTTATCTGTGGTTCCCTTCAAGGTGGGTGAAAAGAAATTTGATAAAACATTTACTCCTCCAGATCTGTGTTAGCAAAAAATCCCGGAAATATTGTTAGCAAGTACTTTCTCGCTGAACGATTGGCTATGCAGCAAACCCATCTTTTGATGGACTTCTTCCAGAGTCTGCTGTGCAATGAACTTGGCCTTCACTGTTCCGCTGAATAACACTTCCAACAATATTTTGGGTTGGGCAATATATTCGGCGCGTCGTTCACGGAACGGAGCCAGATATGTATTCAAAACATCCACCAGACATCGTTTAACCTCCACGTCGCCAACTTTGCCTTTCCGATAGCGGATCTTGAAATCTTCCACTTGATCTTTATCGGGGTTAAAGATGTCATGGTAGGCAAAGACTGGATTGCCGTCCACATGCCCGAGGTCCGCGGCATGGATGCGGGTCGGGTCCGTATACATCGCCATCACCTTGCGCTCCACCTCTTCCTCCGTGTCACGCAGATAAATCGCGTTTCCATAAGATGTGTGCATGGTGCGGTTGTCTACACCGGGCAGGCGCGCTGCTTTCGAGAGCAGCGCTTCCGGCTCAGGAAAAAGCTCGCCATAGGTCTGGTTGAAACGCCGGGCAATCTCGCGCGCCAGTTCGATGTGCGGGAGTTGGTCTTCGCCCACCGGCACTACCTGGGCTTTGTAGAGTAGGATGTCCGCTGCCTGCAAGACCGGGTACGTCAACAGGCCAAGCGAGGGTTGCAAATTCAACTCTTTGATCTGTTCTTTGTAAGTCGGCATGCGTTCCAGCCGAGCCACCGTTGTCAGCATGCTGAACAACAACGAGAGTTGCGCGTGCTCCGGGATGATGGATTGCAACACAATCGTTGACCGCGACGGATCGATACCCGTTGCCAGCCAATCTGCCAGCATGTTTAGGATGTTATCTTGAATGCGTTCGGATTGCGCATGGCCCGTCGTCAGCACGTGCAGGTCAGCCACCAGGAAAAAGCACTCGTGCGTGTCTTGCAAACTCTTCCAATTCTCCAATGTTCCCACCAGATGGCCGATATGACGCGGTCCGGTCGGACGATGGCCTGTGAGAATTCGTTTTTTAGACATAGCGGCTTCCTTCCTCAAAAGGGACTCTGACTTACGGCACAAAGACTGGTCCCGCTTCTTCCTGGACCTCCAACCTGCGTGCCGCGAAAACGACCTCTGCCGCCACCTCAATAGACTCTGCCACCTGCCCGCAGTGACGTTCCTGCATTGGGTTTTCAGTCTCTGTCGGCGCTTTAGCAGCCTTGACAACGACGTTCGTTTCAGTTTGTGTGTTCATTTTCGCTTCTTTCTCCCCTCTCCCTTCTAGGGAGAGGGGCTAGGGGTGAGGGTCAATTCAGGGATGGACAAGCGTACAAAAAAGCGCTCATCCCAATCTTGGGACGAACGCTTCTGCATCCGTGGTGCCACCCAACTTAGGCTGACCAGTGGCCTTAAAAAAATTTTCCCTGATGAAGCATCAGGGAGAAAGCCAGCCTCACTCTTTCGGGTACGCCACTGGTCACTGAAAGCTGACCACTGGTTATACCCTAGCTCTATAACGGGAGCAGCCCGGCAAGGGTTACTTGTTTCCGTTCGCCCTGCGGCTCGGAGGTCCATTCGGCGCTGTCGTTTCGGGCAGGATTTCCACCGTTCGCCTGCTCTCTGGGCCGTCGCTCAGCGCGTACTCGTCCTCGTCACAGCCGTTTGTTGATTGGCGCTGATTATACCCAGAATAGGCAGAGAGTCAAGTCCTGGTTGACCAGCAGGG
>CAZLOC010000142.1:0-2749 GCA_964560935.1 uncultured Anaerolineaceae bacterium
AACCTGATGCTATTTTATTGGCTGAGATTTTTCAGCAAATCGCCCGTTTGGGCGCAATTCATACCGTTTTTCAACCTTCCGCTAGTCCATAATTGGCGAGGGTATTGCTGGTAGAAGATAAAATTATTTGTGAATTGAAGGTTGTGGATGCGTTAGGATCAGTTCACACAGCCCAACTGCTCACATATCTCAAGTTGACGAATAAGCGTTTAGGCTTCTTGATTAACTTCAACGTACCGATCATCAAACAAGGCATAAAAAGAGTCATTTTGTGAAAATGCAAGAAAAAGAAGACTTTGTGTCTTTGTGTCTTAGAGTCTTTGTGGTAAAGAAAACTTAGCGCCTTCGAGTCTTGGTGTCTTTGTGGTAAAGGAGAAAAAAATGGACGAGGAAATCAAAGCCTTTTTGTTAGCACACTTGCAAGCCATTCAAAAAAACGATGTAGCGGCCTATTATGAAACCACCGCCGAAGAGCTGACTCTCTACGAGTGGTGGGTCACCCCGCATCGGCTGGATGGGCTGCCTTTTCACAAGTTCATGATGAACGCCAACGCCGAGCGCGGCTCTGTGTTCGGCGCGGAAGACAAAGGGCAGCGGGCGGCCTCGCGCTTTGACCTTGCCAATCTGCACATCCAACGCTACGGGGATACGGCCATCGCCAGCTACACCATGCTGATCACCACTGCCTTACCCGAAGGCGTACGCGTGGCCTCGCACAACGAGAGCCGCGTCATAGTCAAGATCGACGGGGTGTGGAAGGTTGTTCACTGCCATAAATCTCCGGCCTGGCAGGCTCCGCATGTCGGGCCCAGTGAGCAGTAACCAGTAGTCAGTGGGCAGTTTTCAGTGAGTAGTGAAGTGAAATTCCCTGGAAGGCTGGGTTTTCAGCAGCGTGTACTGCCCTCTTATCGCGTGCCGTTCTTCGACATGCTGGCTGCGGCCTGTGAAGGCGGCATAAGCCTGTTTGCCGGTCAGGCGCGCGTGGAGGAGAGCATTGCCAGCGGGGAATTGCAAGTCGCGAACTACGCCCCGGCCCGGAACATCCACTTGTTCAAGGGACCGCTTTATCTGTGCTACCAGCGTGGATTGCTGGACGGGCTGTCAGATTGGAATCCAGATGCGTTGATCGTGGAAGCCAATCCGCGTTACCTTTCGACGCCTGCGGCTGTCAAATGGATGCGCCAGCGTGGACGCCCGGTGCTTGGCTGGGGGTTGGGAGCGCCACCCCCCTCGGGCTCCCCTCATTTTCTGAGAAAATGGGGGGAGAGAAAGAGATGGGCTTTCCTCAACCAGTTCGATGGCTTGATCGCCTACAGCCAGCGCGGCGCGGACGAGTACGTTGCGCTCGGCTTCCCGCGCGAGAAGATTTTCGTGGCGTACAACGCGGTCTCGCCTGCTCCAAAAAGGGCGCTGCCGCAAAAACAAGCAACTTTCGAGCTTCCGCCTTCGATATTGTTCGTTGGCAGGTTGCAAGCCCGTAAAAGGATCGACTCGCTTCTGCGTGCCTGTGGGGAAATGCCAGATCCAGGATCACGCCTGGTTATTGTCGGCGATGGGCCGGAGCGAGGGAATTTGGAAGCGTTAGCAAAGCAGGTGTATCCGTCCGCGCAGTTTGTGGGCGCAAAGCACGGGGATGAGCTAAAACCCTATTTCGCGGAGGCAGACCTGTTCGTCCTGCCCGGAACCGGCGGGCTGGCCGTGCAGCAGGCCATGAGTCATGGCTTGCCGGTCATCGTGGCAAAAGGGGACGGCACGCAGGACGATTTAGTCCGCCCTGAAAACGGTTGGCAGATCCCGCCGGAAGATTACAACGCGCTGGTCGTAACTATGCGCGCAGCATTGTCAGATATAAAACGTTTGCGAAAGATGGGGGCTGAATCGTACCGGATCGTCTCGCAGGAGATCAACCTGGAGAAGATGGTAGAGGCTTTTGTGCGGGCTTTGAATTCAGTCTCTTAGCTGCTGAAGCAATTGCCGCGCAGCATTCCCCAGCAGCACCGTGTCCACGCCAACAACAATCAACCTGAACCCCTGCTCGATGTAGGGCCGGACCGCTTCCGCCGTCATGCCGAAGATGCCGACCGGCATTTTAGCATCCCGGCAGACGCTGGCGACACGCCGGATGGCTTCCTGGACTTGCGGATGGGTCACCTCGCCCGGACGCCCCAGGCTGGACGAAAGGTCATACGGGCCGACCAGTACGGCATCCAATCCACCCACCTGGACGATGGCTTCGATATTTTTCACGGCTTCCGCACTCTCGGCCTGGACGATCAAGGTGATGCTTTCATTTGCTGTTTGGAGATATTCGTTTACCTCGAAGCCGTATCCCTGGGCGCGCGCAAAGCCCAGTCCGCGGGAGCCTTCGGGCGGATAACGTGACCATTGCACGAGACTCCGGGCCTGTTCAGCAGTGTTGACCTGGGGTGCGATGAGCCCATTGGCGCCCACATCAAGCGCTTTTTTGATGTGCACTTCGTCCAACGCCGGGATGCGAAAAACGCATTCGATGTTTTCACCGGCAGCCTGCAGGATGGCCTGCAGTTTATGGGTATCGAATGTGCCGTGTTCGCCGTCGATGAACAGCCAGTCGAAGCCGACTTTGGATAATATCTCAGCCACATCGGGCGAGTTCAGGCTGAGGATGGTGCCCAGCACAAGTTCCCCAGCCTGTAAGCGTTTGCGAAGTTGGAAGGTCATGGTTTATTCCCTGTGTTCAAATTGTCCTTCGACTACCGCCACAAAGAAC
>CAZLOC010000142.1:2849-5695 GCA_964560935.1 uncultured Anaerolineaceae bacterium
CATCATTTGCGCACGTACCAGGCAGCCACGTAGCCTTCCGTCCCGCCGGTTTCGCGCACCTTGAGCCATTTGCCGTAGACACCGATCATCTTGGCCGTGCCCTCCAGCACCTTCAGTTCGCTCCCGGGGGGCAGGATCAAAAGCGTGGACGAGTTCGTGTTTGGCTCCCCCCGCATGCGCAACCCGGCCGCTGCTGCGCTGCTGACGTAAACAGTTCCCGCCTCGGCTACAGGCTCGGGAGCAGCGGCGGGCGTTTCTACCTCGCCTCCCCCTGCGGGGACGCTGCCGCTCGATACAGGGGAGGCGGGTTCTGACAGCAATTCGACATAGTTTGCGGCCACGTAGCCTTGTAATCGTTTGGGGTCTGAGACGTGCAGCCATTTGCCTGCCACGCCGATCTTCGGCTTTGCTTTTTTCTCTGGCTCGAGCACTGTCAACGCAGTCCCGGCTTTTTCGACCGCTACCAGCGCGCCGCCCATGCTGGCTGTCTTGCGCAGACGTAAGCCAGCCTCGCCAACGGACTGCGAGACGTAGACGGTCAGCGCTTCGGGCACAGGCAGTTCTGGTTCAGAGACCGGGACAGGAACTGGTGTAGGTCCCGGCTCGGGAACGGGCTCTGGGGCTGGTTCCACAACATCAGCTTCATCCGCGCCCTCGACCGTCGGCCCTGCTTCCACGTACCAGGCAGCGACGTAGCCCTCGCGTCCTTGCCCATCGCGGACCTTGATCCACTGGTCGTAGACGCCGATCTTGGGCAGCGCCACGTTGACGGGCTCAACGATACGGAGTAATGCCCCCGGCGGCTCGATGACAACAGTGTCAGAAGCAGTTGTGGGCGCGGTACGGAGGCGCAGACCGGCCTCCACGCTGACGGGAATCTTGACGTACGTCCCCGGCTCGGTGGGCGAGGCCGGTTTCGTTGTCGCTGTCTCGCCTGAGTCGCCCGATCCGCTCTGGAGGCATTCGTAGAAGACGGCGGCGGTGATGCTCTGCTTGAGCGCCGCCCCGTGACTGTAGCGCGGCAGGAGGAGCACGTCCTGACCACTCTCGGTCGGATGGGGCCAGGGATCGAGCATCAGGTAGTCGTCGCCCTGTTTTTTGTAGAGCACTACCCAGTGCGTTTGCAGACCGGCCATGGGCGAGCTATCCACCTCGACCACCACAGGCTGACCGGCGACGATGGAGGCGTCGATCTGGGAGAGCGGCGCGGCGGTGTCACGGCACAGCACCAGGTTGCGGTAGACGATCTGCGGATAAATGCTGGTGACTGCGCCCCAGATGATGGCCGCGTCCACAAAGCCGCCGCGCGCCTTGAGCTTGGCGTTGAGCGTCTTGGGCGTTTCGGGATAGCCGTGCCCGCTGACCAGCATGGCCACACTGGTGAGCGCACAACCGACGTGGCCGATGGTCTCGCTGCTGGAGCCGATCTTGACCGACTTCCAGGCCGGGTCTTGTTGGGAGTAGTTGATTGGATTGAATGCCATAGGTGTCTCCTTTGGCGAATGAGGGCGTGAAGTAATTATACACTTGGACGGTGAAGGAAAGACCGTAGACCGATGACCATGGACGGTGAAAACAAAAACCGAGGGATCACCTCGGCCTCTTGAGATTGATTCATTCTTTGCCTTTGGCCCTTAGCTTTTTCAACGCCTCAATCGCAGAAGGCATGTCGGGATTTATCTCCAACGCCTTCTCGTAGCTTTCGATGGCAAGTGCCACCTCCCCGCTGGCTTCGTAGGTTTCCCCCAGGCTGTCATAGGGGTTGGCAGAGTCTGGATATATCTGGGTATTCAGTTTGTGTACTTCTATGGCAGCCTCGTTCATACTTCGCCAGAGAAGATGGTAACCGAGCATGTTCAATTGGTTCTCGCTGAAATCGTAGGAATCCGGCTGATTCTGTTTTAATTCGTGGTATTGCTCAATGGCCGCAGTGACGCCCTTTTTCATGATCGTGTGAGTCAGCGGCTCTGCAACGGATTTTTTCGGCCCACCCGAAAGACTCTCGTAAACCTGTGTGATCCAGTTCTCGCTGGTGATCCGGGGGTTGCTCCACTTTTCCCAAGACTTCAGAAGTTTTTCTGCGACCATCTGTTGTGAGTTCTTCCCGGCAGATATGCCCTGCTTGATCAGATCTATGGTACTGACTGCCATGTGATAGTACGCTTTCAGATCGTCCAGGCTGTAGTCGCGTCCGTGCCCGGCGATATATTTCACATCCGCCGGGAACAGGTCGATCAGCCATCCAATGGTTTCGAGGTATTGATCGACATTGCCGCCATAGGCTGGAAAAACGACAGGATAGGTATCCGAGAAAAGCAGGTCTCCCATACACACAACTCCCGAATCGACAAAATAAACCACCATGTCACCTTGCGTGTGCCCGGGCGCAGGGATGATCCGGATGTCTTCCCCGTTGAACCGTAATGAAAGCTCACCTTCCAGGGTGATGAGGGGCAATTCTTGCCCAGGGAGCGGGTCCAGTGCAAAGTATCTCCCGGCCAGTTCGTCCCTTGTGGCTTTATGGGAAATCAGTGTGGCATTTTTGCCAAGGAGGTTCCTTCCGCCAATGTGATCGCCGTGCTGATGCGTGAAGATGATCAATTTCACGATGGCATCACTCAGTTCTCTAATTTTTTCGTTCAACTCTTCGGCAGTATGAGCCCACCCCGTATCGACCAGCAAGATGCCATTTGTGCCAATACTGGCTACCAGATTAACAGTGAAATCATTTTGAGATAACGTAAATTTATAAAGTGTTTCGCTAAGTTTTTCGACTTGCATAGTGTCCTCCTGGGTTCCAGTTGGTTAGACTTGTTGACTCTATTATAGATTGAAAATGTCACTGC
>CAZLOC010000142.1:5795-9261 GCA_964560935.1 uncultured Anaerolineaceae bacterium
TGCGAGGAGGCCCTGAGTGGAGCGGAGTGAAAGCGAAGGGCCAACGCGGCAGTCTCAAGGAATCTAGAAAAATTGAGTTTCCAGGTGCGATGAGATTGCCATGCCCCTCGGTTTCGATACGCCGCTCCGCGGCTACTCAACCAGCGGGGCTCGCAATGACATATCAAACCAAACAGACCGAGGCGATCAACCTCGGTCTCACATCTAAAGTCTAACGTCTGTCACGCCAAATCATTCATGCTTGAGCGCCACCACCGGGTCAAGGCGTGCGGCCCGGGCCGCGGGGTACAGTCCGCCCAACACGCCGATAAAGGCAGCGAAAATCAAGGCGCCGATCGCCAGCCAGGGCGGCACGATCGACATCTGGCCGATCCCCAGCACGCCCTCGGATTCCAGATACAGATGTCCGAGCCAATCGACCAGGCGGCCTAACAGCGTCCCCAGGATGACGCCCACGATCCCGCCGATGATCCCTAACAATACCGCGTCGGCAGTGAACATGCGGCGCACTTCGCGGTTGGTCGCGCCCAGCGCTTTGAGCACCCCGATCTCGCGCGTGCGTTCGTAGATGGCCATCATCATGGTATTGGCCACGCCCAGGGTCGCCACCAGCAGCGCCAGGCCTCCCACCGACCCAAGCAAGGCTTGCATGACAGCCAGAACCCGATTGGCAAGTTCGAGGATGGTACCCAAGGATTGCGCTTCCAGGTTCATGTTCTTGGCGGTCTCAAGCACAACGGGCACAGCCAACTGGTCAACGGCGCGTACCATCAGCATGTCGTAGCCGTCTGTCTGCAACGTATCTGGCCGTCCATACCACCAGGCTTTGATCTCCGTCCGTTCGCGGATGCCCAGGTCGATAGAGTTAGAGCCTCTACCAGACTCTACCCCGACGATCTGGGACGTGAACTCTTTGGTCTCACCGCGTGGTAAGCGGACGGTCAGGGTGACCGTTTGACCGACCAGGGCTTCATATCCCAGCGCGGTGCTTTCGAGCAGTTGATCGGCCAGCCCCTCGATCAGGGTCAATCCCTGCGTATCGCCTTCGCCCAGCGGGACTCCCGCCAGCATCTCTGGCGGTGCGGGCATTCCCGGACCTCGCGGGCTGCTTCCGAACCCGCCCGACAACCTGACCGGGAGCGCTTTGTCCGCGTACGACAGGCTGATCTCCATGTTGGATGGCAGGTTCAACACCGGTGTCACAGACTGCACTTCGGACATCTCCCTGAACGCTATTATGCTTTCGGGTGTCAGCGGCTGTTCTGGTTGGGAAAACCCGAACGGATCGAACGCATCCCCTTCCTCGGGGAAGGTCGGGGAGATAAAGACATTTTCCAGGCCAAGCGCTTCGAAGTTGCGGTTGACCTCCTCTTGCACACCGACGCCGAACGAAACCATCGCCACCAACGTGACGATCCCGATCAGCACGCCTGCTGCAGTCAGGATATTGCGCACCGGGCGGCGGCGCAGGTTGTCAAACGCAGTCCGCACCAGATCTCTGAAAGACAGGCCACCGTTCAAGGCTAATTCTGGTTGCGAGCTGGTTGCTGATTTCTCGGCTTTTTTGGCTGGAGCGCCTTCTGTTGCTTCGATTTTCGCAATGCCACCATCGCGCAGGTGTACGATCCGATCTGCGTAAGCAGCCACTTCCGGGTCGTGGGTGACGACGATCAAGGTCACACCACTTTCCGCGTTGAGCTTACGCAGGAGTTGCATGACTTCAGCGCCGGTGGATGAATCCAGGTTGCCGGTCGGTTCATCCGCCAGGATCAATTGCGGATTGTTGATCAGCGCGCGCGTAATGGCCGCCCGTTGCTGTTCCCCTCCCGACATCTCCGTCGGTCGATGCTCCAAACGATGTTCCAGGCCAACCCTGCCGAGCAACTCCGCTGCCCGTTGATGGCGAGTTGCCAAAGGTATGCCGCTGAGCATCAGTGGCAGGGCAACGTTTTCCAGAGCGGTGAGCGTGGGCAATAAGTTAAATGTTTGAAAAACAAAGCCCACATTATGACGCCGGTGGGCGGTCAGTTCTTCTTCCGTGGCATCCTGTAACCCTAATCCCTGGATGTTGATCTCGCCGCTGGTTGGCCGGTCCAGTCCGCCCAGCAGATTCAATAAAGTCGATTTGCCTGACCCAGAAGGACCGACCAGGGCAACGAACTCGCCCTGGTCGATTTCTAGGTTGATCTTGTCGAGTGCTTTTACGTCTGTGCTGCCAAGTTCAAAATGGCGACAGACATCAACCAGTTTTATGCCTGTGGTCATTACTTCAAAGATTCAGCGATAGCAAGCGCCTGGTCGGGGGTGATCTCGCCTGCAACGTAGAAGAACACGCCTCCGTCTGACCAGGTCAATAGCACCTTGTCTTCGTCTTCAGAAACGAACAGGCTGCCCGCAACACCTCGGACCTCAACGGCCTGCGCCTCGGTGGACGGCTTCGGTGTTTCGTCAGATTGTCCCTGCGCGATGGAGAAGGAACCACCATCTGTCAAAGTGTAACGTTGCACGATCGCGCCGCGAACGTCGAGCACATCCACCAGGGTCGCGCCTTCGGGAGTCACTTCGGGGGTGAGAAATTCGAAATCAGCGGAAGCAGCTGCTTCGTCCAGTGAGAGCGACTGGGGTTCCAAGTCGGCAAAGTTGACGACTTCCACACCGGCAGGAATTTCAAAGGAGAAGAGCGCCTCGTCCACACCGGCATTGATCTCAAGCTCCAGGGCGGTGATGCTGACTTCGCCCATGCTCCCGCCCGTGTATGCCGCAGCCAGTGGGACGTTGCGGCTTTTGTCGATCCAAAGGTTGACAAGTCCGCCTACAGCAGTGTATTCCGCGGGCATTTGCTCCGGGATCGGTTTCAGTTCAAGCAGATAAGCATCTGTGCTGGCAACTGTCTCGCTACCGGTTCTTTTGGCCTCGAAGTATTCCAATAACTTTTCAACGGCTTCTTCTGAGTTTTTGGGGTGTTCGAATCCTTCCTTATCGAACTCACCGCTTAAAGGCTGTTTCTCAGCCATCATCTCTTTGGCTTCTTCGGCAGTGCCTACAAATACTTTACCTTCAGACGGGGAATAGGCCCAGACGGTCTCTCCGTCACTGACGATCACCGCGCCAACGGCCTCTTCTTTGTCGGTTTCCAGCACTTCCAGGCGAAACGCTCCGGGGCCATCTTCCTCATGGCGGCCCCAAACTTCGACTGTAGCGGAGGCTTTTTGCTCCGGGGAATCTACACTGACGTCGATGATCGCGTGCGCATCATTGATCGTTTTTGTCGTTTCAAGGGTTTGTGTCAGGATGTCTTTGGCTGAGGGCTGCATGATAACGAAAGCGCTCACCAGGGCCGCGAGCAGAATGACAACCCCAGTCAAAAGCCAGAAATTTCTTTTCTTGTTCATAACGATAATCTCCTTTTCTGGTTGCAGATAAAAACAACCAGATATATGTTTTGCATCACTCAAGGATCTAGCGT
>CAZLOC010000143.1:0-9219 GCA_964560935.1 uncultured Anaerolineaceae bacterium
GGCGCTGATTATACCCAGAATAGGCAGAGAGTCAAGTCCTGGTTGACCAGCAGGGCCAGTTGACTTGTCAGACCAATTAGACCTGCCAGACCAGTTAGACTATAATATGCCTCATGATCGAGCTGACCATCCCCGGCCGCGGACCATTACGCATCCAACATCTTGTCACTGACGTGAATGGCACTCTCTCCGTAGATGGTGTTCTGATAGATGGGCTTACCAAACGCATCGCCTCCCTGCGCGACCGGCTGGAAATCCACATGCTCACCGCCGATACACATGGCCGCCAGGCTCTCATTGATGAGCAGTTGAATCTACAGGCAACCCACGTCCAACCTGGGAATGAATCTGCACAGAAAGCCGAATTTGTCCGTAAATTCGACGCGGAAACTGTTGTCGCCATCGGCCAGGGGGCCAATGATGCCGAAATGCTCAAGGCTGCTGCGTTGGGAATCTGCGTTATGTCGCAGGAAGGCGTGGCCGTAGAGACAATGGTCTCTGCTGATCTGATTGTCCCCGATATTTTCGTTGCGCTAGATCTGCTTGATAAGCCCGTGCGTATCGTCGCGAGTTTGCGTAAATGACTTTCCCGAACGAACCTACTCAGCCACCTGAGCCGCACCCTGAGTCGCGCATCAGCGCACGCGCCCGTCGTCGGCGTGCTCGCCGCACCTTTTTTCCGAAAGATGCGGAGGGTCGTACTGCTGTCATCGCTTCGTTGGCGAAACGCGCCTATCCCTCCTACGAGCTTTTCATCTACTCCCTCCTGTGCGGGGTAATGTTGGGGGTTGGCTACATCTTTGATTCGTATGGTGTGCTGGTACTTGGTATTTTGTTTGCTCCCTTGATGGCTCCCTGGTTCGGTCTCATCCTTTCCGCCATTAGCGGCATGCCGCGCTTGTTCTTTCAGACTGCAGCCGGGTTGCTGATCAGCGCCACGCTGGTTTTCGGAGCCAGCGCGCTGGCTGGTCTGGCTTCGCGCCTTATTTTGCCACACACCTTCAATGCGGCCTTTACCCTGAGCCGCCTTTGGTGGCCTGAAATGATTGTCATGGCACTTGGCGCGATCTTACTCACTGTATCCTTTGTACGTTCCGAGAGCAAACCTTACCTGCCCAGCGTCTTGGTAGCTTATGGACTGTTCATGCCGCTCAGCGCCAGCGGATTCGGTGTGGGGAACGGCATCGGCGATCTCTGGCCGCATGGAGTACTGGTCTCCCTTGTGCATCTGGCTTGGTCGAGCATCTTTGGCCTGCTCACGCTGGCAATACTGCGCTTCCGCCCACTCTCGGGTGTGAGATATGCTTTCGCCCTGGGCGTATTTGCCATTTCCATATTAACCGTTTTCTGGCTGACCGACCCCTCAAAAGCCCAAACTGCGGAACTGGCTACTGAACCGACTCTGCCCACTGCTACCTTGACTCTCGAGCCGCTACCCGATGGAACGTCCACTCCCACAGCGCTTCCTTCCGTGACCACTGTCCTGTTGAGGCCGACTGGAACCGAATCCATCCCCAAAGAGTCCCCCACAGCGACCTCCACAGCCCTGGGCGAAAGCGTCACCCCTGTCCCTTTGACGTTGGACGTCACTCTGCCCGTTACCGAAACGCGGACCAGCACCCCTGCTCCCGAACCAACGCCGATTTACGCGGTCATCCGCGCGCGGGAAGGCGGCGGGGCTTATATCCGCAAGGAGCCAGGTGGGAACGTACTTGCTACCCTCGACAATGGCTCCGTAGTTCAAATTCTGCCCGAAACACAAGATTATAACGGTGTGTTGTGGATCCATATTGTTGCCACGCGCAATGACATCCGCGTTGAAGGCTGGATCATTCAGACCGTTCTTGAAACGGCTACCCCTGTCCCCAATTGGGAGCCTTCAGAAACACCACCCCCTTAGGGGATTGTTTATATTCCTGAGCACGAGGAGAGTATATGAGTATTCATTTCGGTACTGATGGCTGGAGGGCCGTCATATCAGACACATTCACTTATAACAATTTACGCATGGTGGCGCAGGCGATTGCAGACGCGGTTGCTTCAGATCAATGGGATAAGTCCGGTAACGGCGAGCAGGTTCCAGATCCGCGCAAGATCGTGGTTGGTTTCGATACACGCTTCCTGTCAGACAGGTATGCTATTGAAGTGGCGCGTGTGCTCGCAGGCAATGGGTTTACCGTCCTGCTGGCGCAGTCTGATGCACCCACCCCGGCCATTTCGTATGCTGTCAAACAGCTCAATGCAGTAGCGGCTGTGATGATTACGGCCTCACACAATGCACCGCGTTATAACGGCGTGAAGTTAAAAGCAGCATTTGGCGGCTCGGCCTTGCCCGAACAATGCCGTCGGGTGGAAGTGTATATCAACGACAACGAGCAACGAGCGCGCGGCCCCAACTTGATGGAATATGAAAAGGCACGGGAAGCAGGGTTGATCCAAAGGTTCAACCCCTTGCCTGATTATTTCAACCACTTGCGCACATTGATCGATACCGATGTGATCGCTGGTGAACGGCAACGTGTGGTGGTGGATTCCATGTACGGCTCCGGGCGTGGCGTGATCAAGGCTTTTTTGCAGGGCACGGGCTGTGAAGTGTTTGAAATTCGCAGTGAAATGAATCCCGGCTTCGGCGGCGTGCACCCGGAACCAATTGCCAAGTACTTGGGGCCGTTGGCGTCCGCAATCAGTTCAGGTATGGGAAACTTCGGCGTCTGTACCGATGGAGACGCCGATCGTATTGGTGCGATGGACGAACGCGGTAACTTTGTCGATCCGCACAAGATCATGGCGCTCTCGCTCAAATATCTGGTCGAGAAACGTGGTATGAGCGGCGCGGTGGTGCGTACCGTCTCGACAACCCGCATGATTGACCGACTGGCTAAACGGTACGGCTTGACCTTGTACGAGACTCCCGTTGGCTTCAATCACATCGCCGATTACATGTTGAATGAGGATGTCCTGATTGGGGGTGAGGAGTCTGGCGGCATCTCCTTCAAAGGGAATATCCCGGAAGGTGACGGCCCTGCGATGGGATTGTTGCTGGTAGAAATGGTAACAGCGGCGAAAAAATCTCTTCATGAAATGGTGAAAGAACTACTGGAAGATGTCGGGCCGGCATTCTATAAGCGCACTGACCTGCGCTTGAGCCGCCCGGTGGCCAAGTCTGAGATGACCGATTTCCTCACAAAGCAAGCCCCGGTTGATATCGGGGGCGAGAAAATCACTGAAGTCAGCACACGTGATGGCGTCAAATACATCCTGGCCGACGATTCATGGCTGCTTATCCGCCCCTCCGGCACAGAGCCGGTGTTGCGCGTGTACGCCGAAGGCCGCAGCCAGGAAATGGTCAAGGCTTTGCTGGGGTATGGTGAACAAGTAGCAGAGTCAGTTGTGTGACGCCTTATAGCACAAAAACGAAATCAAAAAAGACCCTGAAGGTTGTGCACAACCTTCAGGGTCCAGTCTAATCTATAAATGCTAACCTGTGGGCGTAGCCCGCAGCCTGCGCGCCAGGAAAATAATGGCGACAAGCACCATGGCTGCGATCACCAATCCCGGTAAACCAACTTCATCCGCAAAACCGGAAGTTGGCAAAGCAGTGGAGGTAAGTACAACCGTTGACGTAGAGGCTGCTACTTGTGTCAGGCCGGCAGCAACCGTAGCTGTCGCCGGATCAGGGGTAAGCGTGAATTCCAGCGTGTTTGTCGCGGAGGGTTGCGCAACCACCGGGGTGTCAGTGGGAAAGGGTGTGTCTGTAATCTGCGGTGTTTGTGAGAGGTCAAAAGCCAATGCAGTCGCGGTCAAGGCATCACTGATGGTGCCTGCATTTTGAGTCTCGATCGCGCTTTGCGTTTGTCGCGCAGCATTTTGTTGTGGCAAAATCAATAATGCATAGCCTGCCAGACAGGCAATTGAAAGCAGCACGATCCCACCTAAGATACCCGCGGCAATCAAGAATGTGCGATTGCTGGATTCCTCCGGCGGCGCTTCAACATCATCTTCATAGTTAAGATCATCGCCTTCATACATAATTCACTCTCCTCACTTTCATTGCAGCGTAACCTCGTCAGGCTCCGTTTGTGGTGATTCAATTATCCCACAATTTCCAAGTTTACCAGAGGAACAAGGGTTTGTTCCCCGTTTTCCAATTTTACTTCGGCTGCAAACGCGCGCAGGCCGCTAGGTAAAGTAACCAACCCGGAAGGAAAATGGGCAAGCGTACCGATTGCCCCAGCGTGCGGTGCGCGTCGCAATCGCACAGTTTGACCAACTTCCAGCGTATCCACGTCAATAGGTGGGGGTGGTTCCTGTGAGACCGGCAGCGGGATAATGACTTCAGGTCGCGCGCCAGTGTGACGGTTGAAAGCTTCGGCGTTGATGGTGGCCGCGCGTTTTGCGCTGCTGGTCAGCAGCTTGTAGGCCACGGAATTCATTGGAATTTGTCCAAAACCGTCAATCGCCACAATCGGGAAACGCATCTGCTGTGCGGCCGGGAGCAACGCGGGCGAGATGCTGGACAGGATCAAACCACGCACGGGCAATTCGGCAGCAGCGCGCAACGTATCCGCATCCCGCAGGAGCCCGGCCAGGATGATGGAGCCTCGCAGGCTGACGTCCAGGCGTGAAGCGTCGAGTATATCGTCCGGTTTTTCGGTCAAGTTGGTCATTGCACCGGTTTCAATGCGCCCGTTGCCCCATGTTCCCTGGATCAGTGCGCCCACGGTGCGGATGATCGCACCGCGATAAGGAATAATCTGCACCACGGTTCCAGGCAAGCCAGCTTTGAGTTCAACCGTGGTCTCGCCAGTTTCCATCAGAACCTGTCCACCGCCGGCCGCAACCACACGACCACTCTGCGGCGCACGAATGGTATGCGGGATAATACCTTTGCTAATGGCGAGCTCTGAGCCTGCAGCAACTTTATCGCCTTCTTTTACACGCAGCAAGCGATCGGCTGCATTGGAAGAAATGTTCAGGGTGCGGGCAACATCGATCAGAACGTGCTCACGCGCCCAGGTGGCCTCGGCAATAACGTCTGTGGGACTGACTTTCTGGTTGAGCTTGGCTATTACATTGCCAGCTACGGGCAACGCGCGCTCACGCTCTATGGTAGTTAGGGGCAAGATGTGATTGACAGGTGCAAGCATGTCTTAGCCTCCCACCGACCAGAGCCATTTTTTGAACAATTCGCGGCGGCGTACCGGATCTTCCGGCAGGGTGAGCGGTCTGCCACGCGCATCAATGACCACCCCTAGAACACCACCCACAACCTGGAGGGCAGCGTTTCGCCCGGGACCATTCCCGATATCGGACCGGTGCATAGGTTGCAGTGTCAGGCGGGCAGTTTGCCCTATACCCAGAGGCAGGATCTCAAGTCCACCGAATTTGACTTCTGCGCGTGCATCGTTGCCGTCTGTATAAGTGAGGCGCGCCCGCAAAACAGGCGTACCATGGGTGGCCGAACTGATTACCGAAACGATCGTGCCCAGGCTCATGAAAGCGCCTGATTCAAGCACCTGCACAGGTAAGAGTTGGTTGTGTTCGGCCGCCGCGCCCAATAACGGAAGCAGGTTGTTTTGGTCCAGAATGATCGATGTAATCCCCACCGGTTGCAAGGCATCTAATAGAAGCAACAGACTTTGCCCGGGTGTGGGCGAGTCACTCAGAGCACCTCCCCCCGCCAGGATGGGCTCGAACAGAGGCAACAAATCCCTTCTGAGCAAGCTGGCCTCGGGCGGGAAATTGCGTTTTGCCTCTTGCATCGCCAGATACAATGCCTGGCGAGAGATGGCATGCCCGATAGCATGATCTTCTTTGGTTACAGGGATGGTGCCAGGACAGAGAGAAATCTGGTACAGATAATCGCGCACAACACTGGGGGCAATATCAAGATGTAGCCAACGCAGAATATCATCCAGTTGTGTGTGATGCAGCAATCCGGGCAGGTTGTCGCCCAAGCCATACTGCGGGTAAACGCTAAGGGTTAATTTTCCATTGAAACCGGCAGCAACTACGGCGGCCGTGGTGCCAAGGTCCACGCCAAGGATGCCCCGGCTCGTACCGTTCATCTGGCTGAGGAAACGAATGATGCGTCCCTCTGCATAGGCAGTAGGCAGCAGGCGTCCACCAGTCCAGGCTGCCAGGTCATCTACCCCGGGCATTTGCCGCTTGCGTATGTCAGCAAAAACTTGCGCTAATTCACGAGAAGCGGGTGCCAGATCCTCAGTATCGAGCGATGGGCGGATATTGGGGCTGAAATGCAACGAGGGGGTCAGCTTTTGCAGCGATTCTTTGACAGAATTGGTCAGGCTCTGGTTGCCCGCGAAAAGCACAGGCGGGCGCTTCTCTTCCGGCATCAGATAACACGCCAATCCAACTGCCTCCAGGATTTTCTGCACCGAGCGCGATGCGCCGCCATCGGTTCCACCAGCTAAGATAATGATATCGGGGCGAGCGCGCAGGATAGCGTCGATTTGTTCGTCAGATTTGCGTTGATCGTTCAGGCCGAAAGTCTCGACAACCTGCAAGTAAGCTGTTTCAGCCAAGCGGCGGGCGCTTTCCAAGGACACATCTGAAAGCAGACCAACTACGATGGCACGCAGCACTGGCCCAGCAGAAAGAGTGGCCGCGAACGCATCCACGCCGGACCCATCGGACTGCACCGGCGTTATCAACTGATTATCCTGGTCCAGCAGTGTTTTGCCGGTTACCGTTTGCAGATGAGAAATTGCCTGGTTTACACCAAGCAAGACATCTTTGAATGGAGCATCAGCGGTGGAACGCGCCTGCCCGGATGCAATGAAGCGATATTGACCTTCAACCACGTCGAAAAGCACCGCTCGCGTGGATGACGCGCCGACGTTTACAGCCAGGAGGGAATTGTCTTGGAGGAGTGAAACCGGCATAAGGTTTAGAGTGATTGCATAATAAGAATGATGAAAGTACGAAGCGAGTCCATTCGTTCGATCAGGGCGGTCAGAGCAGCCATATACACGCCTGCAAAGAGCACACCAAATGTAATAGCAATGTAAATGCGCCCAATCAAGGTCAGGATTTCGACCACAAAATTACGTTTCACGGTTCCATCTGATTTTTGGCGCGCACCGTAATGGAAGTAAGCTAATGTGCCGACAACACCGATCAAAATCAAAGCACCATTGACGATCATGAGGACTGGGTCGATATTGCGCACGACCGCTGTTTTCAGATCGAAGCCACCAAACGTGGCTTCGATCTGGGGTAAAAGCGTTCCCAACACTGCGCCACCAATTGTGACTGCAGCTCCTACGCCGACAAGAAAGGCCATGGATAATTGACCGAGTCCGGATAAACGCGGTGAAACTTTTGTGAGTAACAAGCCGCTGCCAACCACTGGGACGAGCAACAGGGCGGCTTGCCAGGCATTTGAAAAAACTGTCCCTGGCAAAATGGGCTGTATCAATTGAGGCATGATCACTTGATTCCAGGCGACAGCGGCAACATAGCCTGCGGATACCCCAACAAACACATATACTGTAGCCCGAAAAAGCGGATTATCGCCAAAAAGATAACTAAGGATCAAAACTGTGACAATAAAGCTTATGGCAGCAGAAAGCAGGTCAACGGAGATTGCCACGTTACACCTCGCCTTGCTCTCTGCGGCGCTCCCGCCAGCCAGAAACCAGGCTCCACAGCGAACCGAATGTAATCATCGCCAGGGCTGCCAGCAAGCCCAACCCGTACGCATCCCAGTAACGGCGGGCTGTCCCAGGACGCCCACCGTTGAATTGTTCGATAGGCGCCCCGCCGTCCAGCCCGGTGAGCATCGCGTCGACCTGACCGGATTGAAGGTAAGGCAGGATCATCGGTCCGGATTGAGCGCTGGAAACCACCAGGAAACGGGCATCCTTTCGCGCGGTTTCGGTTTGTTCGATCCAGATACGAGCAGTTTCCACGTCATCGGTTAATAAAATAATGACAGCAAAATCAGATAAGTGGCTAACACCCTTCAAAACGGGCGTTTCCCAGGCATTTTCTCCGTTGATCGAAGTAGGTTTTGTGGTTACCGGATTTGTAGCGAACGCCAACACACCAGCCGCTCCACCAGGCAAATAGCCCAGATTGACAAATTGTCCTCCGGCTTGATAATAAACAGATGCCTGTGTATTCTCTAGACGCATGAACTGTTCAGCCAAACCAGGGCCGGTAGGCGTGGATGAGATCAAGCTCAAGCGTGGGGCTTTTTGCAGGATCATGTAATCAATCAACGGTGCAGCGGCAGCCTCCAGTTCGCCTGCCAGGGCTGCATCATAGTCAAAGATTACCAGGACAGGCGCGTCGGCTGGCAGGTTCCCTTGTACGTAATCTTCCAGGAAAGCCTTTGTCTCAGGAGAAACACCAAACGGCATAGAGTTCAATTGTGTCCCGGTAAAGACCGAGCCGCCGACCACCACCAGAAGCACAATAGCAATGATCCAGCGCAAGAAGCGTTGCGAAAGCATGATTGGCTGTGTAGCGATTGGTTTGGGGTTGACTTCAGATGCCAGCATTTGCTCCAACATGGACGCGCCGGATTGCTGGTCTTCACTGGCTTGTAATTTTATCGAATAAGCCTTGGGGATGCTGGAAGGGCCCACACCCGGCACAGCGGGCAGCACACCACGCAACCCAGCTAACGGGCCTGTTTCCTCCATATACTGGTCTGTTGTGGCTGTCCCCTCACCTGTATCGGAGATGACAGATTCTACGGGGCGCATGGCTTGCACCCAACTGGGCAGTTCAGCAAGACTCAGGTCACCCTCTTCCGTCTCAGCAGACTCTGCCGAGGCTTTCCCTTCGGCCGGTTTGCCAGTACCGGAGAGCCAGTCAGGCATCTCTGCGGCGAAGAGCGCTTCTACATCATCTGTCGAAAGGGGCTCTCCCTCATCATCTACAAATGCAGGTGGAACACTTGCCTCTTGAGGAGCTTCCTCTGTTATAAGGGCAGGGGCTTCCACTTCCTCAGGGAATTCTTCGGGTTTGGTCGCTCCCTCGCTCTTTGATGAAAGCCAGTCGGGCATGTCACTTTCGGCAGCGAGTTGTGCTTCTTCTTGCGAGGGAGCTTGGTAAGTTTCTTCGCCTAATGAGGTGAGCCAATCAGGCGATTCGCCTTCAACAGCGGGTTGAGCGACTTCTTGTTGTGGGGGAGTCTCTGTACCTTCTTCGTCTAACGATGCAAGCCAATCAGGCAGGCCACTTTCG
>CAZLOC010000144.1:0-9213 GCA_964560935.1 uncultured Anaerolineaceae bacterium
CGGTCTTCGATGTGCTGATCCTGCTGTCACTGGCGACCCCGTGGAAGGAGCAGGTCCTGCGCTGGCTTGCATAGAGAGAACAAATATTTGCCTGTCCTGCTGAAATGATATAGGATAACAGTGTATGAGTGACACGGCTTTGAACGTAAAGGTATTCCAATTGCAAGGACCCGAAACTGTGCCCCTGGGATTGAAGGTTTCGGTCGGAAAATCCCTGCTTCCTACGTGGATAGTCTCCCCCTCCGGTGTGGTTTGTTTTTGAACCGCAAAGAGCGCACATCGTCCCCATGTCCTTCGGGAAAGCTCGCAAAGATTATAAGGCTTTTCTTCGCGTTCTTTGCGTGCTTTGCGGTAAATCTGACACGGCAATCACTCAACCACACTGAGCGGGGAGACCATTCCTATGTGAAACTGTAAAAAACTCTATGCCCTTCGTGCCCTTATGATGAGCTATTCTTCAAACAGCTTCAAATACTCCCCATATCCTTCTTCTTCCAACCGCTCCATCGGGATAAAGCGTAGAGCGGCAGAGTTGATGCAATAGCGCAGACCGGTCGGGGCCGGGCCATCATCGAAGACGTGGCCCAGGTGCGAGTCCGCAGTTTTGGAGCGGACTTCGGTGCGGGGCATGATGAGTTTGAAATCGGTGCGGGTTTTCAGGTTATCCCCTTCCAACGGTTGGGTAAAGCTGGGCCAGCCACAGCCCGAGTCGTACTTGTCAAGTGAACTGAAGAGAGGCTCTCCCGAAACCACATCGACATAGAGGCCCGGCTCTTTAGTATCCCAGTACTCGTTCTGGAAAGGCCGTTCCGTGGCTTCTTGCTGGGTAACTTCGTATTGTTGGGGAGTGAGGCGCTCACGCAATTCATGGTCTGATGGTTTGGAATAAGTTTTCATGACAAGCTCCTGTCTACCAGTGAGTGCTTAACAGAAGGAATCAGGAAGTCAATTCTTACTTAAAACGCAAACGTTTTGCATACCGATACCAGCCTGTTAGCTTACCGATAGGTTGATTTGGGAAAGTCGTGATATTCTGGTGCCAGTATTTCCTTGCTGGAGACTCATATGAAAAAGGCACTGAAGATAATCGGATTTATCCTTCTCACATTGGTAACGTTGATCGCTGGTTTTATCTTATTGCGCCCCAAACCACCGAATCCCCCAGGGACCGTTGCTGACTTGCATGAACTGGAAACCTACCTGGAAAACCTGGTCGGGCACAATGCTGGTTCACCCCCGGGTCTTTCTCTGGTTGTTGTTCAGGATGGCGAGATCGTCTACCAGAATGCTTTTGGCATGGCTGATACTCCTCGCAACATTCCAGCTACCCCGAATACGGTCTACAACCAATGGTCGATGACCAAAGTCTTCACCGCTGTTGCCATACTCCAATTACAGGAGCAGGGTTTGTTGGATATCGAAGATCCGGTGACAGAATACTTATCCTATTTCGATGTTCAGTATCCCTCAGAAGCCAGCGAAACCATCACCATTCGCCACCTTTTAACCCATAGTTCCGGGTTACGGAATAACGTGCCTGAAGTTGTCGGTTGGGTACATACCGATGGTGATCCGGAGTGGAATCAAACAGAATTGTTCCGGGCCAAACTACCTGACTATGCAGAACTCAGTTTTGAGCCAGGCCTGCACGGGGTCTACACCAATGTGGGCTACATGGCCCTGGCGGTGGTGATTGAACAAGTCTCCGGCCAGAGCTACGAAGAATATGTGGTCGAACACATTCTCGCTCCACTAGGCATGAATCTAACGAACTTCACCTATACCGCAGCAATGGAAGCACATGAAGCCGCGGGTGCCCACCCGCGGTGGGATACCATCACGCCGTTGATGCCCCTGATGGTTGAGAATATGGACGCCTTGGTGCGCGAAAAATCTGGTGGGGTTATCTGGTTCAACCACGTTTACTCCGACCAAAACGGACCAACCGGCCTGATCGGGCCACCAACTGACACAGCCCGATTCCTGATCGCCTACCTGAACGGTGGAGAATTGGATGGTCAGCGCATCTTATCACCAGAATCAGTCGACAAGATGACAAACAAGTATCACATCGTTGCCGGAGCGAGTCCTGAAACTATCGCGTATGATGAGCTTTATCGCGGCCTGGGCTGGGAAATTGTTCCTGATAAGAATGGCACTTTCCACCTTGAGCATGGCGGTGGTGGGCCGGGATTTGCTGCCGATATGCGGCTCTATCCTGAGCGTTCATTGGGGATGGTGATCATGGCGAACGGTACATACCTGCCCAGTATGGAAATCTTTGATCTTCTCGCCAGCCTGGATTGGTAAAAAAGAGATTGCCCTGGAATTTATCCAGGGCAAAATTCTAAGTGGAATATTCTGTCTCCAAATATATCAGCCATTCATTGTAGATGTCCGTTGCTGATTTCCCGAAAACATCTTCATAATCATTGCTTTCGATCAAACGAATGACTTTCTCGTTGCCGTATACTTTAGCTAAATACTCAACATACACGTAGCTAAACACATATCCATCATTATCTAGAAAAGTGCCCATATCTTCTGCCTGCAAAGCCTCAAACCCGGGAATTGTAGGAGGCAATTCACTTTTTTGCCCTGCTAAATATGTTGCTACTCCTTCATCCAGCCAGATATTCGGCATTTCATTTTTCTGATACACAAGCGTGTGTACATATTCATGCACGATTATTTCCAGGGTATCATCATATGTGTGTTCTGAACCGGGGTTTTCAGGGGATGTAACCAGAACGAAATCCCGGTACGCCGCTCCACTGGCCCAATCACCATATATCAAGGAGAGAATGAAACCCAGGTATGCGCGCTGAAACTTTCCTACATCTTCGTAAACTATTAACTTTCCCCTAGGGTTTAACCCTGAACTGAAAAAGTTCTGGATACCTGGATAGCTTGTCTCCAACCTTGCTTCAATATCACTGATTGTCTTTTGTTCTAATGTTTCATAATAGATGCTGAAGTGTTCCGTTTCATACACTTGCATATCATCCATGTTGATATTCTTTTTGAAACCAAGAAACAAAATCCCCGCAACAGTGAGGAGGACGAGTAGATATTTCATTGGCTTTTTCATCTTTTTCATACTGATACTCTTTGCTATCCAATGAGGTGCAAGATAAGCTGCATCCCCAAATTGTCCTCACCTGCTTCACTCAACTTGATCTTGTCAACCTATTTCCGGTTGGCAGCCAGGGTTTTAACAAAGTCCGGGATTATGTCACCCTCCCGAAGGACATCGGGACGATGTGAAGGAGCGGTCTTTACGACTGAAGGGTCTCTCGTACATCGAAGCAGAGATGCTTCGGGGCAGCGAACGCCCCTCAGCATGACATGCTCATGTTGTCAAGCAACTTTGTTAAAGCCGTGGGTCGGCAGCTACCTGTGGGAGTCTTCACTTTTCCTCCGCCGCGCTTAACCTCCACACGGCAAGAGCAAAGAACACCAGCGCATAGCCCGCCAGCGCAGCGGCCGGGACTAAAACTGACTCCAAACCGAACCCACGGATGATGACGTTCTTGAAACCGTCCATTGCCCAGGCGACGGGCGAGACGTGACCGATCCTGGCGAAGGTTTCGCCGGTCACTTCCAGCGGCACCCAGGCGCCGCCCAGACCGGCAAACACAAACATCGGGATGAGCGAGAATGTCACCGCCTGTTCTTCGCTGCGGGCCAGGACGCCGATCAACAGTCCCAGCGCCGCGATGCACAGGGCCGCGCTGAAGGCCACCAGCAACGTCGCTTCAGGCACACGCAGGTAATCCACACGCAGGATGAACTGGCCGAAGGCAATCAATAGCATGAACTGGGTGAAAATCAGGGAGAAGATCGCCAGGTAATGCCCAAGCAGGATGTGGATGCGGCGCGTGTTGGTGGTCAGGATGCGCTGCATGGTGCGCGACTTGCGCTCGTTGACGATGACCGTTGCGCAGGTCAACAGGCCGGCGATGGCGAATTGCAGCATCATGCCCGGCGCGGTGTGCGCCAGGGCGGCGAGGCTGTCGTCCGTTTCTGCCACGGCGCTGCTGGTGGTTTCGAGGATGGCGATAGGCGGATCTGCCCAGGCCTCCAGGGTCTGCTCGAAGCCATACTTGAAGGGCAAACGATCCCCGTTCAACTCCTCCATGATGGTGGCCGTGCGGACCGCACCATCCAGGCGGCTGGCGAGTTTCAAGAGTTCGGCTGCGATGGTCGTCCAGGCGGAAGTGCCAGTATCGGCGATGACGATCAGCCGCGCGGTTTTGTCGGCCAGGATGGCTTTGCTGTATCCGCTCGGGATGATGACAGCCGCTGCCAGTTCGCCCTCAGCAACCATCCGGTCCAGGTCTGAAGCGCTCAGGGAGGCGCCTCGGTGCAGGCGGATCAGGTCCGAGTCCGCCAGCAGGTCGTGCAGCGTGTCGCTGATCCAGCGGTCGTCCTGGTCCAGGAATCCGACCGGCAGGCGCGAGTCGGATGCGCCATTTCCCCCAAACCCGCCAAAGGCATACCCGAACAGGAAGGTAAACAGGACCGGCATGAGCAGCAGGAACATGAAGGTCTTGAAGTCCCGCAGGAACTGGGTCAGGTCTTTCAGGGCGATGTCGAGGATGCGGATCATGGTTCATTCTCTCCCCTCTCCCTACAAGGGAGAGGGGCCAGGGGTGAGGGTTTACGCATAGCGTTTATTGAACCGCCATACGCCGATGACGAAGAAGGCTGCGCTCCATACCAGCAGGATCAGGGTGTTGAGCAACAGGCCGGTAACGGGATCGCCGTTCATGGACTGTGTCAGGCCGCGCACGGCCCAGCCCTGCGGCACCAGCAGCGAGACTGTGTTACTCATCAGTGTGGTGGTGGGCGAACTCATCGTAAAGACGCTGATCAAGCCGAGCATGCCGGTCAGGGTCAGCACGCCGCCGAACAGCACACCGCTCTGCTTGGTATCCTTGAGAAACGAATTGACGAAAATGCCAAATGACGAGGCGCTGAACACGATGCCGACCGCCATCAGCGTCACGGAGAGCGGGTCGCCCCAATGGATATTGAAGATCAGGCGCGCAGCCAGGAGCAGAACGGCCACCTGCACCGAGACGGTCAGAAAAACGGACAGCAGCTTGCCGCTCAGGATAGCCGCCTGCGAAGTGGGGGTGGTGAACAGGCGCGGCAGGGTGCGCTCTTCGTCCTCTTTCAAGATGCTCTGCGCGGCGGACGCGCCGGTGAAAAACGCATAAAAGATCATCATGCCGCCCATGATGGGACTGATGATACTGAGCAGCATATTGTCGCTTTGCTCCGATGCGCTCGGCTCCGCCGCTGACGGCGCGCGCACCTCCAGCAATTCGGCTTCTACGTCGTCGGCTTCGGCCAGGGAAACATCCAGATAACCCTGGACGAGTTGCCCGGTCAACATTTGCTCTTCCGGTTGGGCATCCTCCAGGAAGACCTTGACAGCGATCTTGACGCCAGACATGCCGTCCATGAAGCGGTTCATGATGGCGCGGATGACCTCCGGGCCGATGGTCAGGGTGGGGTCCTGGTAGAACTCGATGACCGCTTCGCCATAGATATCCGCGAATTCTTTGGAGAAGTTCTCTGGGATGACGATCGCCACGTGGGCCTGTTGTCCGTCTACGGCGGCGCGGGCAGCCCCGGCGTCCGGCGCAAACGAGACCTCGATCAGCTCGGCCATTTCGTCGCTTTGCAGGATGTTGACGACCAGTTCGCCCATCGAGTCAGCCTTTTTCCCACCCGGGATGTTCTTGGGGTTGACCTGGAATTTCGGCCCGCCCTCATCCAGGTTGGCGATGATAACTTTTGTCTTCGGCAGGTCGAAGCCGCCATCCTCGGCGAGATTACCGAACATGAAATAGAACATGCCCGTCACCAGCAACGGGACAATGAACATGAAGACGATAGCGAAAAAGCTACGGAAGGAGCGCAGCATGTCTTTGAGGGCGATGTCGATGGCTTTCATGAATCCCGCCTAACAAAGGATACTTCTCCCTGAGCGGAGCGATAGCGAAGTCGAAGGGCAGTTTTTATACAAATTTGCGCTTCCCCCTTCGGGAACGCTGCGACTACAGGCCTCATTTGCATTCGGGCCTCCGCTCACCTGTGCCTGCGGCACTGGCGCGGGCAACGAGGAAAGGTTTTGTTTTTTGCTTATCCATTTTCAAATTACCTAATCACGCAATGCCCTGCCGGTCAGGTGCAGGAAGACCGCTTCCAGGTTCGGTTCCAGGATGTCCACCGACGTGATGCGCGCCGAGAGACGGTTGGTCACATCGAACAGGCGCGGCAGGACCGCGTTGCTGTCATCCACCAGCACGGCCACCAGCCCATCCTCCGCCGAAACCTGCGTCACCCCTTCCACGGCTCGCCAGTCATCCAGCACCGCGCTGGCCTCCATGTTCAGGGTCAGGTCGATGCGCGTTTGCCCGCCCACCAGCTTCACCAGCTCGTCGTGCGTGCCGCTGGCAATCATCTTGCCGTGATCCATGATGGCGATGTGGTCCGAAAGCTCCTGGGCCTCCTCCATGTAATGCGTGGTGTACAACACGGTCATGCCCTGGTCTTTCAGGGCGACCACGCTGTCGAGGATGTTGCGCCGCGACTGCGGATCGATGCCGACAGTGGGCTCGTCCATGTAGATGACTTTGGGTTTGTGCAGCAGCGCCACCCCGATATTGACGCGCCGCTTCATCCCGCCCGAATACTTGCCCACGCGTTCTTTGGCCCGGTCCCGTAACCCGATCACGTCCAGCACTTCCTCCACACGACTCTTGAGCGCCGACCCGCGCAGGTTGTACATCTTGCCCCAGAAGGTCAGGTTCTCGCGCGCGGTCAGGTCTTCGTACAGGGCAATCTCCTGCGGGACGACTCCCAGGGCAGACTTGACCCCCATCTGCTCCGCGCGGATGGAATGTCCCATCACGCGCGCGTCGCCCTCGTCCGGGCGCAGCAGGCAGGACAGCATGGAGATGGTGGTGGTCTTCCCGGCCCCATTCGGGCCGAGCAGGCTGAAGATCTCGCCCTGCTGGACGGTAAAATCCACGCCCTGCACGGCCCTGGTCTCGCCAAAGGACTTGTGCAGATTCAGTACTTCGATGGCGGGTGAGTTGTACATGGAGACTCCTGTATTGAGCCGAGTTTGTAATGAAGCGATTACGTTATATCATTCTTTACGTAAGGATGCGTAGGGAGTTGCACTACTCAGGGAGAAAAATTGACCCGGACATAATTCCAGGGCCATAGAGTCGATAATTGGAATCACCGTATATGCAGTATTACAGAATCGTGAGTCCCCTTGCAAATGAGAAACCATCACTGTCCTTCCAGCCAGGTGAAGAGGGATACCAAATTTTTCCCTGACTTAATAAAAAAAAGCAGGCCACGTTTCAACCCTGATCTACTTCTTTCTATTTCAACACCGCCACTACATTCCTGCCACTTACTCCGCTAACTCCACCTCCGCCGTGAACTCCGCTGCCGCACAAATAAAGCCCTTCTATCGGCGTCTTATGGTTCGACCAGCCCGGAATGGGGCGCATGAACAGGAACTGGTCGAGCATGAGCTGGCCGTGGTTGAGATCGCCTTCGGTGAGGGAGTAGGTGGTTTCCAGATCAAGAGGAGTGAGGGATTTTCGATTTACGATTTGCGATTTTAGATTGGGGAAATGTTCGGCGAGCGTGTCAATTGCCAGTGTTTCAATCTTTCTTCTTTCTTCCTCCCAGCTTCCATTTTTCAATTGGTATGGCGCAAATTGGAAATGGATCGAAATCACGTTTTCGGTTGTCGTCACTTCGAGATAAGGCTTTTCGGAAACTTCGCCGTATTTGGCGGCATCGTAGGCTTTTTCCAGATAGCGCAGAGATGGGGCGACGGCGTATGTGGTATAAGGCGCCATGCCATCCGGCAGGGACTCCACGCCCAGATGCACTTTGGCGACCGAGCCGCGCATTTTGATGGATTGCACGTTCCAGACGAAGGTGGGCGGCAATTCCAGCGGGCCAACCAATGACAGGAACGTTCGTTTGGGGTCAATGGCAGACAGTACGGTATCCGCAAAAATCTCTTCCTCACTCACCAGGGTTACGCCTTTGCATGTATTCCTATCTACCTGTATACACTTCACTTCCGCGTTATAGCGAATTTCCGCGCCAGACGCTTTCGCCGCCTCCACCAGCGCACTCGTGACCTGCCCTGCCCGTCCAATGTGCCGGTGCGCAAGTCCGCCGCGGTTGTGCCAGTTGTGGATCAGGTTGAATGCCGTGCCCGCGGACATGACTCCCAGCGTCACGCCGTGGATACCAAGCGAGGCAATCGCCGCTTTCACCTGCCCGGATTCGAACCACTCTTCCACGAACTCGACCGCTGTCATCGGCAGCGTGCGGATGATGTCCAGCATATCCTTTCGGCCCATGGAGCGCAGTTTGAGTCCCAGTTGAGCCAGGGGTAGGCCCTCGGCCAGCGATTCGGGTTTGGGCAGGCGCGGCATGGGGGTCCGGTAGGTGGCTTCAAGGAAGGAGGTTGCCTTGGACATGAAGGCCAGGAAGTCCGGCCAGCGGGCTGCGTCTTTGGCGGAGAAGCGTTTGATGGATTCGACTGCTTTGGCAGGCTCAGCGTCGAGGGCAAGCTGATCTTCGTAGGTCGAACTGGCAGTCCGACTTACGCCGAAAAGCGAAACAAAAGCCGGGTTATCGGAAGCAGGCTGAGGCTTGAGTCCGAAGCGAGGCAAATCCAATGAACGGATGATGTCGGGGCGCAGAGTCCCGCCCTGGAGCATGTCTGCCTTGAAGCCGTCGAATTCTTCTGTAACAAGCATGCCGCCGGGGATATCGCGCCGTTCGAGCACGAGCACACGTTTGCCCGCTTTGGCAAGATAGGCCGCAGAGACCAGTCCATTGTGGCCTGCGCCAATAATGATTACGTCGTATTGTTTCGTCATAATGTCATCCTCATTCACCAGAGATGAACGAGGATAAACGTGGATTCTTTTTGAACCGCAAAGCGCGCGAAGAGCGCGAAGAAAGTTCTTTTAATCTTCGCGAACTTAGCGGTCTTTGCGGTTAAATCCTTGTCCATCTCCGTTTATCCCCGGTCTATTTCCAATCTTTAAGAGCCTCTTGCACAGCCATCTTCCCTGCCGCGCCCATCACCCCGCCGCCGGGATGCGCGCCGCTGGCGGCCAGGTAGTAGCCGGGCAGGGGCGTACGGAA
>CAZLOC010000145.1:0-9188 GCA_964560935.1 uncultured Anaerolineaceae bacterium
CAAATTTTGCACAAATTTTCACTTGACTGAAACACCAGATTGTGGCACATAAATTCGGCGCCGCTGAAATAGCTTTTCATGTCGTGGCGGCCCGGTTTTTGTCTTTCCATGACCGCATTTGGCCTTACAGGAGACAGCATTGAGCGGAGTCTCCAAGAGAAGGTGATACTGTGAACCGAACCAAACAGTGAGTGGAGAGTGGCATGCTGCCCAAAGAGCTTTTGACCGATTTTTTAGCCGTTAGCCTGTTCATTCTGGTGGGAATCGTTTTCGCTGTGGTTCCGTTGATTCTCTCTTCGCTCATTGTTCGAAAAAGTACTGGGGTGAAGCGCGAAGAGACCTATGAAAGTGGTATGGCCACCATTGGCAGCGCCTGGATGCAGTTCACCGTTGCCTATTATATCTATGCCCTGATCTTCCTCGCCTTCGATGTGGATGTGCTCTACCTGTTCCCTGTGGCGCTGGCTTACGGCAAGTATGGGTTCCGTGATTTTATCGAAGTGTTTCTGTTTGTGGGGATCTTGTCTCTGGCTATTGTGTATGCCTGGCGAAAAGGAGTGTTTGAGTGGCACGTGAACGAGTAGAACCGGTTATCAAGTTTGCCCTGCTGGATGAGGTTTTAAACCTGGCTCGAGCCAACTCGCTCTGGCCCATGACCTTCGGGCTGGCATGTTGCGCCATAGAAATGATGGCCGCTGGAGCCTCACGGTTCGACCTGGACCGCTTTGGAGCAGGCGTTTTTCGTCCCTCTCCCCGGCAATCGGATCTCATGATCGTGGCAGGGACCATCTCCAAGAAGATGGCGCCCATCATTCAGACGCTCTGGGATCAGATGCCCAATCCCAAATGGTGTATTGCCATGGGGAACTGCGCGATTTCAGGCGGTCCTTTCGAGGTGGAAGGGCAATATGCCATTGTCCCCGGCGCCAACCTGATCGTTCCTGTTGACATCTACGTTCCCGGCTGTCCGCCGCGACCGGAAGGGCTGATTCAAGGGATTCTTGCTTTGGAAGACAAGATCACGGGCGGGGAAAAGAAAAATTACTTGAGGCGATTCCGTCGCGCGGGAGGAAAAAGCTGATTATGGCCAAAAAGGACCAAATTGCTCAGAGACTCGAACAGCTGCTCCCGCAGGATGCGATTTGCCGGGACGAAAATTATCGTGCCGGGGTGATTCTCGCGGCGCGACTCACTGCCGACAAACTGCGCGCGGCAGTGCAGGCCTGCGAGGAAGCGGGGTTTTTCCTGGAGTGCATCACCGGGCTGGATTTCACAGACGCCATGGAGCTGGTCTATCATCTGAACTGCTACGAACCCGGTTCGCGTATTGCCTTGCGGTTGTTCTGCCAACCCGGCGATACGCCCCCCAGCATTGGCGATATCTTCCCGGCGGCTCTGTGGCATGAACGGGAAGTTCATGATTTCTTCGGCATTCAATTTAAAGACAATCCTGACCTGAGGGCGCTGTTGCTCCCGGACGACGCGGATTACCACCCTCACCTGAAAACCTTCGGCAAAACTCATGCCTATCTGAAATGGGAAGACGTCTATGGCAAAATTAAATGACGAAGCGGTTTCCGAGCGACTCTACAGCCTGAACCTGGGGCCGCAGCACCCCAGTACTCATGGCGTACTGCGCGTGCTGCTCAAGCTTGACGGTGAGTATATCGTCGAAGCCGATCCGATCATCGGTTATGGCCATCGCGGGCATGAAAAGATGGCCGAATCCCGGACCTATGAACAGTTCATGCCCAATAGCAGCCGCATCGATTATCTCTCCGGTTTGATTTACAACCATGGCTATACCCTGGCTGTGGAAAAACTTGCTGGCATAGAGGTGCCGGAGCGGGCCAAGTACATCCGCGTCATCTGCGCGGAACTCAACAGGATCTCCAGCCACCTGCTGTGGTTCGGCACTTACGTCATGGACCTGGGTGGATTCACTCCGTTTCTCTACGCCTTCGACGATCGCGAAATGATCCTGGATATTTTGGACCGCGTCACCGGCTCCCGGCTCACCTACTCCTATTGCCGCTTTGGTGGGGTCAACCGCGACATTGATGCGGAGTTCGTCAGCATGACGCGGGCATTCGTCAAGAGGCTTCGCAGCCGCTGGTCGGACTATCATAACCTGGTGACCAAGAACGTTATTTTCATCAACCGCACCCGTGACGTCGGCGTGATCAAACCGGAGCTGGCGCGGCTGTTTGGCGTGACCGGACCGAACCTGCGCGGATCCGGTGTCGGATTCGACATGCGCAAGATCGAACCCTATGAAGTCTACGATCGTTTCCAGTTTGACATCCCCACGGGTAAGAACGGGGACGCCCTGTCTCGCTATGACGTGCGTTTGGAAGAGATGGAACAAAGCTGCCGGATCATCGAGCAGGCTCTCGACCAGTTGCCGGATGGCCTCTACCGCAACGAGCATGTGCCCTTTAAGGTGAAACCGCCCAAAGGGGAGGTCTATTTCGCTTTTGAAAGTGCTCGCGGGTTGACGGCCTATTACCTGGTCAGTGACGGAAGTTCCACCCCCTACCGTCTGCACGTCCGGGTGCCAAGCTTCGGCAATCTGCAGGTGCTCACCGACGTTCTCACCGGCACGCTGGTGGCGGACGCGATCTCCATCTTGGGAAGCATCGATATCGTGGTTCCGGAAGTCGACCGGTAGATGGCGCGCCCGGAATTGGAATTCCTTTAACAGACAGGCGAAAGCAAGGAGTGGGATCAATCATGTGGCAGGCTTTGGGAAACATGTTGGGAGCGGATCTGAGCCGACTGCTCTTGGGCTTGGTGATCATTTTGGCTTTTTCCCAGCTCAATGCTCTTTTCTTGGTGTGGTTGGAACGCAAGGTCGCGGGCCATATCCAGTTGCGCCCGGGCCCAAAGGAAGTCGGCCCGTTCGGACTGCTGCAAACCATCGCGGACGGCATCAAGCTGGTCGGCAAGGAACTCATCACCCCCCGCCTGGCGGACCGCAAGCTGTTTGTGCTGGCGCCGGTGCTGGTGTTCATGCCGGTGTTGGTGGGATTCATGGTCCTGCCGTTCAGCTCCAGTCTCATTATTCGTGACATGAATGTCGGTTTGCTGCTGATTTTCGCCTTTTCCACCTTCTCGGTGCTGGCCATTCTCGCCGGCGGTTGGGCATCCAACAATAAATACGCCCTGCTGGGGGCGATTCGCTCGGTGGCGCAAAATGTCGCCTACGAAATCCCGCTCCTGCTCTCCGTTATGGCCGTGGTGCTGACCGTCAACTCGTTGCGCCTGTCCGACATCGTTTCCGCTCAGCATCGCCTATGGTTTTTCATGCTGCAGCCGGTGGCCGCTCTCATCTATCTGATTTGCGCCACCGCGGAAACCAACCGCGCCCCGTTCGACATCCCGGAGGCCGAGTCGGAATTGGTTGCCGGTTTCCACACCGAATACAGCGGCATGCGCTTTGGTCTCTTTTTTCTCGCGGAATACACCAACATGTTCATGGTGTGCGCCGTGGCGACCGCGCTGTTTTTTGGCGGCTGGTACGGTCCCTTCGGCTTCGGCCTGGGCATCCCGGGTGTGGTATGGTTTCTGCTCAAGACCTATTTCCTGCTGTTCGTCATCATGTGGGTGCGCTGGACATTTCCGCGCTTACGTTTTGACCAGCTGATGAACTTCTCGTGGAAAGTCATGATTCCGTTGAGTCTGGCCAATTTGGTGGTCACGGCGGCGATTATTAAACTCATCTAGAGCGATTGGAAGAGTGGCATGGGCTATTGGAGTGAAATGTTAGAAGGCGGCTGGAGTCTGGTAGAGGGCATGCGCGTCACCGTGCGGCGTCTGGTGCGGCCGGTGGTAACCGTACAGTACCCGCGCAAGCATTTGCAGCCCTCCCCTGCGTATCGCGGACATACCGAACTGAAGCGCTTCGCGGAGACGGAAACGCATGCCTGCATTGCCTGTGGGACCTGCCAACGGCGTTGTCCATCGGGTGTGATCAAGGTGCAGGGTGTGAAATCGCACGCCAAGAGCAGCAAAGTGGCAACGCACTATTTGATCGATTACACCCGGTGCAGCCTCTGTGGGCTCTGTGTCGAGTGCTGCCCCACCCAGACCTTGAAATTCTCTACGCAATTTGCCCTGGAGGGGGTATCGCGCTGGGATGGTGTGATCGATCTCATCGAGAGGTTGGAGGAGAATAAGTCATGACGCTTGGGGGTCTTTTCAGTATTGAATCCGCCGCGCAGGCAATGTTTTGGGTAGTGGTCGGGCTGACGCTGGCGGGGGCGGTTATCGCCGTTTTTCCGCGCATCATTCTCTACAACGTTCTGGGACTGGCTCTGGCCCTGACCGGGGTGGCCGGGATCTATCTCTATCTGGGAAGCGCCTTTATTGCGCTCATGCAGCTCCTCATTTATGTGGGTGCCATATGTATCGCGATTGTTTTTGCCATCATGTTGTCGCGCCCTCTGCATCTGGATCTGCCCAAGAGGCAACTGCCCAAGGTGGCCATGGCCATGGGGTCCAGTTTTCTGTTCCTGGCGGCAACTCTTGCCGTCGCGGTCAAGACCCCCTGGAAGGAGGCGGCTGAACGGAGCACCGATTGGTCCGTGACCACCATCGGCCATCTGCTGCTCACGCGCTATAGCCTGGTTTTCGAAGTGATCTCGCTGGTATTGTTGGTGGCCATCATAGGGGCGATTTTAACTGCTGGATACAGCCGGAGGTTAACCTCGTGAACAGCCTAGTCAGTTACTTGTTTATCGCCGGGGTTCTGTTCAGCCTCGGTCTGGCGGGAGTCCTGCAACGGCGGAACCTGATCGCGATGCTCATCTCCATTGAGCTGATGCTCAACGGGGCGAATGTCAATTTCATGGCGTTCAATCGCTTTCTCACGCCGGAGCCGGCGGTGGGACAGATCATCACCCTGTTCGTTATGGGTATTGCTGCTGCAGAGGCGGCCATCGGGTTGAGTATCATTCTGGCGCTGTTCCGTAGACTGCAATCGGTAAATATCGAGCGTGCACAGCAACTGAAGGGATAAATGGACATGATGTGGCTCTTCAAAGATCCAATTTTGCTTGCAGCGGCCGTGGCCACCTGGCTGCCCTTTCTGGCAACGGCGGTGATCCTGATTTTTACCCGCAAGAATGTGCGGCTGTCCTGCGGGATCTCCGTGGGCGCAGTGAGTATTTCGCTGCTGTGTGCGTTATTCCTCCTGATCAGCCTGAGACACGCTCCGGGGCCGTTGGAGTACAAAACGGCCTGGTTGGTGACCAAGGACATCTACATTCCCTTCGGGTATCTGCTGGATCCGCTCAGCCTCCTGATGCTGCTGATTGTTGCGACAATCAGCTTCCTGGTCCAGGTTTACTCCCTCGGGTATATGTCCGGCGATACCGGGATCACGCGCTATTACGCGTTTCAGTCGCTGTTTGCCTGGGCCATGATGACCATGGTGGTTGCTCCCGGCATGATGCAGCTCTACATCTTCTGGGAACTGGTGGGTCTCGCCTCGTATCTGCTGATCGGCTACTACTATGAAAAATACAGTGCCTCGCAGGCCGGTAAGAAAGCTTTTGTCATGACCCGGTTGGGGGACATCGGCTTCTTTCTGGGTCTGGTCGCTCTGCTGCTCGGCTACGGCAACCTGGGAATACTGGATATGAACCAGGCCGCTCAAGCGCACCAAATTCCCCAGTACCTGATCACCATATCGGCTTTGCTGATTTTTTGTGGAGTCATCGGCAAGAGCGCCCAGTTTCCGTTGTTGACCTGGTTGCCGGACGCCATGGAAGGCCCGACACCGGTCAGTGCCCTGCTCCACTCCGCCACCATGGTGGCGGCCGGCGTCTACATGTTCAGCAGGATTTTTCCGTTCTTTGCGGCTTCGCCGACTGCCATGGCGGTTGCGCTGGTCATCGGCACCATCACCATGCTGCTCTCCTCCACCATGGCCATGGCGACCTACGACCTCAAGCAAGTTTGGGCCTACTCCACCATCAGCCAGCTCGGCTTCATGGTCATGGCTCTGGGGGCTGGCGGGTACTTTGCAGGGGTATTCCACCTCACCACCCATGCCGGTTTCAAGGCCCTGCTCTTCCTTTGTTCGGGTATTTTCATCCACGAGTATCATAGCAACGACATGCGGGTGATCGGTCAGGCCGGGGGGAGGAGTCAGCGCATCCCCTTAGTCTGCATGACCGTTGGCGCCTTGGCGCTGGCCGGTGTGTTCCCGTTTTCGGGGTTCTTCAGTAAGGAAGCGATCATGGGGATTTTGGCCGGAAATACCAATAAGCTCTGGCTATTGGCCGGGCTCTTCGGCGCCTTCCTCACCGCCTATTACAGTTTTCGCCTCATATTTTTCATCCTCTTCCCGCGGGAAGTGACCAAGGAACACGGGCACGAAACACACGGAGCGGGGCATGGCCATGATGATTCCGCCCACGGCGGCCATGGTGAACACGGTGGACATCGCGGCTATGTGTACTGGACCATGGCCTTCGCCGTCATGTTCCTGGCCGGCGTGACACTGGTCCTGGGCTTCTTCCAGTCCTCCCTGGAGAAGTTCCTGGTGCCGCACGCTCCGGTGGTGCATGCCGCGGCAGCCCATGAAGGCGGCCACGGAGCAGGGCATCTGGTGGTGTTGGTGGCGGCCATCAGTATGGGGCTGTTCGGTATCTTGCTGGCGTGGCTCGAGTTCGGGCGCAAGGGGGCGAAACAGGAGGGGTTCCTGCGCAAGTGGCCGCGGGTTGAAGCCCTTTTTGCCAATCGCTGGTATATGGACGACATGCTGCGGAAACTTTTGGATTCGGTGGTTTACGCGGGGTTCACCAGTGTGTTCACCCGCAATGACCGGCGTGTCATTGATGGCGGGCTAGACGGCTTCTGCCGCTTCACTGTGGGCAGTGGGCGGGTGGCCAGTTTCCTGCAGTCCGGCATGCTTCAGTATAACCTTGTCATCATGGTGGCGGTGGTGGGATTGGTGCTTCTCTATTTCGTCACCCGCTAGGCGGGGATCAGTTTGCGTAATGGTCGTTTTCAGGTGTAAACATCTCTTCTAGGTAGCAGGCGGGCATGCTTATGGTTTCCATGGAAATGGCACACTTTCCCATTCTGTCGACGATCTTGCTGTCGACGATTGTGGCGTTGCTGGTGATCCTGTTTATTCCAGATCATCGCAAGCTGTTGATCAAACAGGTGAGTCTCCTTTTCTCCGGAATCGGGCTGGTACTGACCATCTGGGTCTATCTGTCCTATGATGTGGAGAAGGGGGGGCTGCAGTTTGTTGAACGGTATCTGTGGGTGAAGAGTCTAGGAATTTACTGGTTCAACGCAGTGGATGGGATCAACGCCCCCATGCTGCTGCTCACCGGCATCGTTCTTTTCACAGGCGTTCTGACCATGTGGGAGCTGGAGAATCGGGTCAAGGAATTCTTCGCCCTCATGTTCCTTCTGGTAGCCGGCGTGTATGGCGTGTTCATGGGCATGGATTTGTTTTTCCTGTTCGTTTGGTACGACGTGTCGCTGTTTCCCATGTACCCGCTGATCGCCATCTGGGGGAGCACGCGCAAGGAATACGGCGCCATGAAACTCACCCTGTACCTGCTGGCGGGAAGTATCCTCATCCTTCCCGGCATTATTTATCTGTGGGTGCAGGGGGGAGCGACCACCTTCGATCTGTTTGAGCTGCAACGGGCAGGCTTTGACCTGGCCACGCAGAAGACCGCCTTTATCATGCTCTATCTGGGATTCGGAGTCCTCGCCGGTGTCTGGCCGTTCCACACATGGTCGCCGGTCGGCCACGTGGCGGCTCCCACCGCGGTGAGTATGATCCACGCCGGGGTGCTGATGAAGCTCGGGGCCTACGGCATCCTGCGTGTGGGCATGACGCTTTGCCCGGAGGGGCTCTTCTACTGGTCGGACCTCATGGCCCTGCTGGCCACCGTCGGCATTGTCTATGGCGCGTTCGTCGGCCTGGCGCAAACCCAGCTCAAATACGTGATCGGCTATTCCAGCGTCTCGCATATGGGCATTGTCGGGCTCGGGTTGGCGACCATGACGGTGGACGGTTTGAACGGCGCGGTCTTCCAGATGTTTTCCCACGGCATCATGACGGCCCTTTTCTTTTCCGCGGTCGGCTACATCTATGAGCGGACCCACACCATCATGATTCCGGAACTGGGCGGATTGTCCAAGACCATGCCGGTAGCGTCGGCGTTTTTTATCATCGCCGCGTTGTGTGGTGTGGGGGTGCCGTGCATGAGCAGCTTCTGGGCGGAACTTCTGGTCTTCATCTCCGCCGTGAAAACCTACCCAGTGCGCGGCATCATGGCAGTCCTGGGGTTGGTGGTGAGCGCGCTGTTCATGCTGCGGGTGGTGCAGAAGTCTTTCTATGGGGAAAAGAACGAAAAGTGGGCACATATACCGGATGTCAGCCTTTTTCTGGCCACGCCTCGCATCATTCTGGTTGGCGTGTTGGTCTTTTTCGGGTTGTTTCCGCGCCTGATTTTGGACGTTATTCAAAGTGCGGTCGTCCCATTTGTGAGCAGCTTTTAGCCGATTAGAGGGAAAGACGTGTCGATGATGAAATGGGTCCTATTTCTTCCGGAGCTTAGTTTCGTGGTGATGGCCGCGGTGTTCTTTGGCGTGAGTGTGCAGCGCAAAGCAAACCCGCGCAGCAGTTATTTGCTGGCCGTTGCCCTGTCAAGTGCTGCCGTCCTGATCGCAGTCATTTCAGCGCGCTTCGAGGGGACGCTCTTCTTTGACTGCTACAAGGTGGATCTCTTCAGCCAGGTGTTCAAGTTGCTGTTAGCCCTCGGCACCATGCTGGTGATATTCGTCTGCAGCGAGCTGAAGGGCATAGAGGAGTCCCGGCATCCCGAATTCTATATGCTGATCGCGGTCTGCACGTTGGGGATGATGATGCTGGTCAGCGCCGTTGAGCTTCTCACCATCTACATTGCGCTGGAGCTGTCTTCCTATTCCCTGTATCTCCTGGTGCCCATGCGCCGGGGTCAGGATGAGAATGTCGAGGCGGGGATCAAGTATTTCATGATTGGCGCCGTTGCCTCGGCGTTCATGATCTTTGGTGTGAGTTACCTGTTTGGCGTCACGCACACGACTTATGTGGCGCAACTGGTCAAGGTGCTTCCCGGGGTGATCGGCCAGCCGGCGGCCATTATCGGATTGATTCTCGCTCTCGCCGGGTT
>CAZLOC010000146.1:0-9132 GCA_964560935.1 uncultured Anaerolineaceae bacterium
AAAGTCAAAGAAAAGATAAAACACGGTCAACAAGGAAAGTCGTTCAAAGAGTCCCTTTATAAATTGCAGAAATTTTTCTGACCGCAGAATGAGATAAGTCGGAAGCGTAACGGTCACTCCAACGAGAGCAAGACAGATTGCGTACAAGAACCGGAGTGGGTGTTTAAGACTGACAAAGAAATCAATTGTCTGTCCGGAGACGGACACCTGCAAGATGAAATATAGATAGCTTGCCATCGCCCACAAACTTGCAATCAGTACCAGATTGCCCAGCAAGGCATTGCGCCGATCTTCTTCCCACTTCTTCGAGACAAGAAATCCGAGCAATATTGTGACCAGGAAAACAGCCACGCTCTCGATGAGGGCAAAAATCAGCCCGTAGGAAAGCACACCAACCGCATCCCAAGAATTGGTACGCTCTGACACCCAGGAGAAATCCCTAAAGGCAAGGATAATGGTCCAAAGATGGAGTGGAAAAGCACAAACCAGAAAAAGGGACCAAAGTCCCTGTTTAGAGTATTGTTTCATTTACTCTTCTCCATGCCACAATAAAAACAGGCCGGGGTATCCGTGCTGATAAAAACCAGCACAAGTCCCCGGTTTTCCATTGGACTGTCGAGTTTGTTCTTTGAACAGTCTATTCAGATTTTGTTTCAGCCGCTTCGGTTTCTTCAGATTCTTTGCGCATGGCCCGGCGAAGTTTGGCAATCCCCATCTTGATCTTGCTAGAGAACAGCAATACTACGCCAGAAAACACACCAAAAAGAACAGCCAGGGTTTGGAACAGGATACCACCTGTATTGGGATCGATGTACATAAATTATCTCCTTACGATCAAGTTGTTCACACCGCTAATCAGCGTGCACGCCTATTATATCAAACTCAGGTGTTGTTACTGGTTAATCCTAGATAAGAAAGGGGAAACTCAGTATTTCGACAAACTGTGACGATGATTTGCAACCGTAATGTCACAATATAATAAATTAGGTATGCAATCCTCGCATTCCAATTGCAAAGTGGCGTGACTGACTCCATACTTATGGTACAGAAGCTCATTAACTCGTGTCTGAATAAATGTGCCTTTGCTAATTGGGATATCATCTGTCACCAAATGTGCTGAAAGCGTGCGCATGCTTCGGGTGATGGACCATACATGCAGGTCATGCACGCCATGCACACCATCCACAGATGTGATATCCCCGACCATAGCATCCATGTCGATGTCGGTGGGTGCGCTTTCCATCAAAATTTCAAGAGCTTCGCGGATAATGCTCCAAGCACTCCACAGGATCAGGAAGCCGATCAGCACACTGACCAGCGGATCGAGCCAGTTCCAGCCCGTAAAGCGGATAACCACGCCCGCAATAACGGCCCCCACTGTGGACAGCACATCACCCATCAGATGTAAAAACGCCGAGCGGATGTTCAAGTCATGCTCCGCACCACGCCGGACGAGCAGGGCTGTTACCACGTTAATGAGGACAGCTACTACCCCGACGCCGATCAGCACATCCGCCTGCACTTCGGGCGGATCGATAAAACGGTGATAAGCCTCATAGAATATCCCTAGCGCAATGACTACCAGTGTGGTCGAATTAGCAAGCGCGGCCAAAATCCCGGCGCGATGATAGCCGTAAGTCTTATCCTGATTGGCGGGCTGAGATGTAAGCCGCAGCGCCCACCAGGAGAGCGCCAGCGCCAGTACGTCGGTGAAGTTGTGCGCGGCATCAGTCAGCAAGGCCAGGGAATTGGCAAATAAACCAGCGACGATCTCAACTGCAACAAACACCAATGTAATGCCCAGCGAAAGCACCAGGCGACGGACAGTTCGCTGTGTTAGTTCATTGAAGTGAGTGTGTGAGTGATTATGCAACTATTCGTGCTCCATGTGTTTTAGGCCTAAACGAAACAACTCTGCGATGTGCTCGTCATCCAGGCAGTAGAATACCTGTCGTCCCTGTTTTCGAGCGCGGACAATGCGCTGCAGGCGCAGTCCACGCAGTTGGTGGGAGACAGCCGATTCGGTCATACCAAGTTGTTCAGCGATAGCTCCCACACTTTGTTCGCAATCGAGCAGCAACTCAATGATGCGCACGCGGGTAGGATCGCTCAAGGCGCTGAATAAGTTGGCTAAATGAAAGGAAGTGTGTTCGTCAAGGGACATTGTTTTTTATATGAATATATGAGCAATTATTCATATTTTATCAAAAGAAAATACCTTGTCAAGGTACTTTCTTGTTTTCAACCCATCTAATTTGATATACTCGCTATCCAATGAAGGAAAAAATCACAGGACACAGAGTGCTCGTCTTGCCTTTGCTCGCACTTTATTTTGGGCTAGTTGTTTACACAGCGTGGGTAAGCGATGATGGGTTCATCACCTTTCGTTCTATTGAAAACTGGATCCACGGGTACGGCCCCGTGTTCAACATTGGGGAGCGCGTCCAAACATTTACACATCCTCTATGGCTTTTCTTGCAAGCTTTATTTTATTTGCTGACACGTTTGTTTGATCCTCCCTTTGGTTTGAATAAGCTTTTTTATGGAAATATCGTCATCAGCTTGGGCTTATCGCTAATTACAATGTCGCTATTCTCTTTCAAGATAGCCCGTTCAGCACAAAAGGCTGTTTTAGGGTTGCTGATTCTGACTTTTTCAAAAGCATATATTGATTATTCCACCTCCGGCTTAGAAAATCCTCTAAGCCATTTCCTTTCTCTGTGTTTCTTTGGATTATTTCTGCTCAATAAAAAAGATACCCCCCGCAATGCGACAGCATTATCGTTCCTGGCTGGCCTGGCAGTCCTGAATCGACTGGATACGATCCTTATTTATTTGCCCGTTTTGGCGTTAGTAGCCTGGCAAAGTCCAAACAAACCAAGAACGATCCTGTCCATTTTCATCGGATTGTTGCCGGTTGCTTTATGGGAACTTTTTTCACTTTTCTATTACGGTACGCTTTTCCCCAACACAGCTTCGGCTAAACTCAATAATGGTATACAAACTTTCACACTCCTCAAGCAGGGTGTGTATTATTTTCTTAATTCCTTCCGTTTAGATACCATCACACTTGTTGTCATTGCTTTTGTAGTTGTACTTGCTGTATTTAGCAGAAACATGCAGCGAATAGCAATTACTCTTGGAATTGTGCTTTATCTTAGCTATGTTCTTTATATTGGTGGCGATTTCATGAGTGGACGATATTTTTCATTACCCCTGCTCGTTGTTGTTATTCTATTATCAACATTTGAAATAAAATCAGCCACGGTTTATGGCGGCTCCCTGATTGCCATCCTCGCAATGGGCCTGCTTCCCTTCATCACTACCATGGAGCGCAGGCCTTCCTATGGCGAAAACCGGGAGAACAATCTGGTTTTCATGGACAATCACAAGATTGCTGATGAACGCCTTGTCTATGCAGATAGAACGGGGTTGCTTACTGCCATCCAGGGCAATTCCCCTAAAGTTGTGTATTCTCAAGAAGAGTGGGAATTCTCTTCTGAGTATCCAAAGGATGTTCATATAGTTGGCGCAATGGGACTCAATGGGTATCGTGATGGCCCCAATATCCATGTCATTGATGTTAATGGATTAGCAGACCCTCTGATCGCACGCATGCCCCTTGAAGACACCCAAAACTGGAGAATAGGGCACTTCCATCACATCATCCCAGATGGGTACGAAGAAACACTAGCTTCCGGAACGAACCAGATTCAGGATGCAAACATCACTTTGTATTACGATAAATTATCTTTTATCATGAAGGGACCGTTATGGGATTGGAACAGGCTTGTAGAAATATGGAATCTAAATACCGGAAAGTATGATTACCTGATTGAAAACACCAAAGCAAACAATTTACTGCTTCTTTCATTAATATCTGAACTGGAGCCGCCAAAAACAGGGATTAAATGAAAGTTGTAGTTCAAATATTTACGCAGTACTCTGTAACTCGCTGACAAACATAAAGCAAAATCAAGCATACAAATTTTCGGCGAAGTAGAAATGGTGATGCGATACCCACCCACATGGGATTATTCGGGCTCTGCAAAGATTGTTTTCACACTCTCAACCGAACAGGATATGAAGCAAATCCTTTCCGATAATATCCCAATTTTCATTGGTAAATGAAAGCACGCTGCATATTTGTCATTGCGAGCGAACGTAGTGAGCGTGGCAATCTCATGGTTTCAGGTTACTTGAGATTGCTTCGCCCTGCTGGCTCGCAATGACATTAGTTAGCTGTTCGTTCCTTCCTGCGCGCCAGCAACTTGCGGATTCTGGCATGGCGTTCACGCGTGAGCGGGTAGAACCAGGCCATCGCCACCGCGCTGAAGAGCAGCAGCGCGCCGAAGGGACCGATCAAAATGCGGATGGCCATCAGCGTGGTCGGGGACTGCTGGAAAAAGGTCGCGCCTTCGGGGGGCGCCTGGTAGCCGAACCAGCCCAGCACCTGCAAGGCAATGAAGATCGCCAGCGCGCCGGTCATCTTGCGGATGAAGTTCTTGATGCCGTAGTAAATCCCCTCCTGGCGACGGCGCGTGCGTAACTCGTCCCATTCGATCACGTCCGGGAAGAGCGCGTCGGGCAGCACGTGCGCGGTCGAGACCGAGATGCCCGCCAGCACGGATAGCACGAGGATGTAGGTGATCTGTCCCGGCTGGATCGTGAAGATCAGCAGTTGCACCACCGCCCAGAAGGACATACCGATCACGTAAGCGATATTCTTGTTGAAACGGTTCGAAAGCCAGACCCAGAAGGGCAAGACTATTACAGATGTAATCAACATCAGCGCGAAGACCGCCGATTCAACGGGCAGGCCAAGCGCCTTTTCGAGCAGGTTCCCTTTGGAAACCCAGTAAGCGATGAAAAAGGGCAGCGCCAGCGCCACCAGGTCAAAGGTGATCCAGTTGAGCATGTACAGCCCGGTCGCAAAGCGGAAGGGGATGTTGCTCCAGGCCGTGCGGACGCTATCAACGAAAGAGATGCTTTCTTCGTGCTCGATCTCCTGCTGGCTGCGTTCCCGTTCGCGGATGAAGAAGAAGATCAATAGCAATGGAATGACAGCCAAACTTCCAAATAACGCGGCGACGATCAGGTAGCCCTGTTGCTGGGTCGCGCCGGAGGCCAGAGCCGAGTCCACGATAGCGGGAGCAGCTACGGCCGTCACGAGAGAGGCGAACAGGTTGAAGAACATGCGGTAGCCGGTCAGCGAAGTCCGCTCGTCATAGTCCAGTGTGATCTCCGGCGTCAACGCATAAAGCGGAACAATCACGAGCGTCTGGAAGGTGTCGCTCAGCATGAAGGCAAACGTGACGAAGGCCGCCAGCGCGATCTGGCTCTCGAAGGGTGGCGCCCACCACAGGATGGCAAATCCCAGGCCGAACGGGACCGAAAACCACAACAGGAAGGGCCGCCTGCGCCCCCATTTAGACTTGATACGGTCGCTGAGCATGCCAACCAGTGGGTCGTTGATGGCGTCCCAGATGATGCCGATCAGCGCGGCAACCGATGCCAGGCGCGGCTCCAACCCGACCACGTCGGTGATGAAGATGGCGTAGAAGATCTGGCGCAGCGTGCCAAAACTGGAACTGCTCCAATCGCCAGAGCCGAAGACCAGTTTTGTCCAAAGTGATAGGCGACGTTCCTGATGAGTAGTGGTCATATTTCCTCCTGATGCGAGGCGTCTACCAAGTCTAACACCACACAGGTGAAATCCCCTCGCATGAGAAATGTGCGATATGCCGCATAAAAGTGGAGGATTCCCCTGTAACTCTAGAATGCTGAATCGTCGTTGATGCCTGACTTTTTTGTGAGGTGAACATTACAGTAATGTAAAGGTCGGGGATATATGTTGAGCGTATAATCCAAACAACAAAAGTCCGATAAAGGCAAATCCGTCGAAAGATGGAGGCGCAAAGTCATGGGTCTAAAGCCGTGCAAAGCATGGCCATGACCGCCAGACCGCCGAAGACAATAGTGATCAAGTCACTGTTCATTCTTTTTTGCGAGCCTGGCATGCGCCAGGCTCATTTTATTCGAATTCTTAAAAACTGATCGTCCGATAAGGGCAAATCCGTTGAAAGACGGAGACGCAAAGTTATGGATCTAAAGTCGTGTTCGCCGACTATGATCGCCAGACTGCCGAAAACGAAATTCGCTTATCTCCTCTCTTGTATCAGGCAGAAAAAACTCTTGCGCGACTAGAACGGGTGCCCTTCTCTATAAGGAGTGTTCATGGCACCCGACAATCCAATCATCCGTAGAAGATTTATCTTCAATAGTGTCCAAATTTGTATTATTGTGCTCGTGTTGCTCGTTACGCCCGTGCCGGTGCTGGCGTCAAGCAATCCCGCTGAAGGGGACAACACTGAAACCGCACTGCCAGACTATAGAAGTTTTGTGGAGAGCATTCAGAATGGCCAAACAGGAGTGTTGCGCGGGGTATACGTAGCTGGAGTACTTGCTCTGCCCATCGTTCAACAGCCTGTTGGTCATCCGGGATTTGTATCTCAAAATGAAGACGAGATTACTCAATTCAATATGGCAACTGAGGTAGGAAACGTTGGTTTGCTGGCTCACAATTTTCTGAGCGGCGCAAATTTCACAAACCTGTCTCCAGGACAGGAAGTGCGCTTGATCTACGGAGACGGGGCAGTCGAATATTTTATCGTCGATCAAATATACCAATATCAGGCTTTACAACCCTACAGCCCAAACAGCGAGTTCCGAGATCTGGAAACCGATATCACAATCACTGCAGAGGCGTTATTCCGTAAAGTATATCGAGGGGAAAGGCATGTTACCTTCCAAACTTGTATAGAAGCCAACGGGAATAGCAGTTGGGGCCGTCTCTTCATTATTGCGCAACCAAAATTGTTCCCATTTGTCGAGCAACAATATATTCATGACAGCCTGCTCCCATACCTATACCAGGAAGTGTCTTATTAACACTAAATAAGCGGGTTCACCCCAACACCTCGGGAAAAAGAAGTGAATATAAATAGGAGCCGAGATCATCCGGCTCCTATTTATATTCACTTGGATCTTTCTTGAAGTACTAATGCCAGGTAGCCCACCAGGGGTCTGGTTGCGTCTGGAGGAGGACTGCTTTCACGACCAGGCGCTTCAAGTAGGTTTCCGCCTTCTCATTGTAGTCAGCACAGGTCACCAGCGTCAGCCAGGATTTGTCTTCATGCTTCAAGATGAAGGCATCCGTCGCATTCAGCTTCTTGACAGACTTGACCTCATAGATATGCAGGTCTCCAAATGCGTGCACGAAGATCTTGTCGCCAGCCTTCAGCTTGTGCAGGTTGGCAAACGGTCCCGCCTGCCCGTAAGACAGGGTGACGTGGCTGGTGAGCACACTATTGCCCGCATATCCGGGGAAGGCCGTGCCTTCCAGCCAACCCGCCTGGTTCAACAGCCAGTTGACATCCCAGGTCTTGTCTTTCGAAGGCACACCGACGATGGGCAGTTTGAGCTTGAGAACCGGCACTTCCAGCGTGACACCATTGGTGGCATGGTAGCTGGTCACTGGCAGACCACTCAGATCGGTGATCCGACCAGGGGCGAATCCGGTGACAGGGATCTGGGCAGCGGAACTGGTTGCCGCGCTACCACCGCCACCTTGTCCACCACCGCCGCCTCCACCTCCCCCACCGCCACCTCCGCCGCCCCCGCCTGCCACAGGCAATTGCACCTGGAAGTTGCGGACGAAGTCTGCGCCTCCACCCAGGGCATTACCTGCCAGGTCTCGCAGCGTGGCAGTGCCACAGGCATACAACCGGTATATACCATCGGGCAACCCACTGGCCAGGTTGAGGGTGGCTGTGAAGGTGCCACTGTTATAAGTTACTGAAGAGATTGCGATTTGTGTATCGCCCGGATCAACCCCGGCCCCTGTCTTGGCTGCAGCACACGAAACAGTCTGGAAGCCTGCCACTGTACCTTCGGAAAGCAGCAGGTAGTTGGTCACATTGGTGACTTCATCCCCCAGGCTGGTATCGTCCATATCTTCGCTGAAGGTAACGAGCAATTGCGTAACCCCCACCGTGGCCGTTTCCCCTTCAGACAGGATGCCATCGCCCGTGTCTGCGTTGCTGCTGACTCCGTTACTCACAACTTGGGGGGCCTCCGTGTTAAAGGTAACGGTATCTGTAGCTGAACCTATATTAGCATCTGTATCCGTAACACAAACCCGGAGTGTATTTGCACCTGCAGTTAGGCTGGCTGCAGGCACATTCGAAGCGATAGTAGCCGGGCTGGTAGCATAAGCTCCACTGTCAACTTCTTTACCATTGGTGCAATCCGTTCCGCCAACGCGCACACTATAGGTGCCATTTTCATCTGCATGCCAGGTAATTGTCGTATCGGTATTGGTCGGATCAGGAGAAACACTATCTATGGTGACAACGGGAGCAACTTCGTCCACGTTCGTCACGGTAATTGCAATGGCCTGTGTATCGGTAAGGATGCTATCAGAAACCTGGACAATAACATCATATACGTTATCCACACCGACATCGGTTGGGGTCTCAAAATCAGGCGCAGAGGCAAAGGTCAGCACACCGGTTGTGGGAACAATATTGAATGCACCTTGGTCTGCTCCACCAATGATCGAATACGTCAGAGCAGCCGGTGGATTGGGCTGGCCATCGTCAGTGGCATCAACGTCGGTGACCGCGGTCTGGTTTTCGGCTGCGTTGACAGATGTGTTAGCTCCACCGCCGTTCGAAGTGATAGTCGGGGCTTCATTGTTTTCACCAACCGCACCAAAGAAGACTGCACGCGCATTATTGCTTGAGCGGCCAGTGACTACAACATCGACTGTTTGCAAGGTTCTACTTACATCCGCCGCAAAGCGGCGACCAAAGATAGCTGGATCATTATCATTTGCGTATCCGGATACGTTACACCGCATACGATCCAGACCATTGATCAAATAATAGTGATCTGCGCTTTGGGCGCCACCAGGGATCGTGCCGCCGGGACCATCATCCACCCAGTCATCATACCAATCCTGGAGCGTGACACTAGAAGTGTTTACTGAACCATCGCTGTAATTTAAAGTAAGGCGGAAAGTCGCGGTTCCATTGCCGGTGACACCAAAAACGTGCACATAGGAATAAT
>CAZLOC010000147.1:0-9105 GCA_964560935.1 uncultured Anaerolineaceae bacterium
GGCATTTTCCCGCCAAAAACGGTAGAGCCAGCAAAATGAAAGGGTTTTAGAATGCAAATTTCAAGAAAAGACAGTAAAATATATAAGTTATATTTGTTTATTGAAGGAGACTGCGTGAGCAAGTGGCCCGGAAAATATATCATTGGCCTGACAGGCAACATTGCAACCGGTAAAAGCGTTGTCCGCCGCATGTTGGAGCATCTTGGCGCTTATACAATCGATGCCGATGCACTGGCGCACCGCGCCATCGCAAAAGATGCGCCGGGCTACAAACCAGTGCTTGAGACATTCGGCAAATGGATTTTGGACTCAGGTGGACAAATCAACCGCCCCAAGTTGGGTGGGCTGGTATTTCGCGATCCGGATGCGTTAGAAAAACTGGAAAACATCGTTCATCCTTTAGTTGGGCAGGCGATAGAGATTTTGGTCCAGCGAGCAAGCCAGAGGGTGGTTGTGATCGAAGCGATTAAGCTCATCGAGAGTGAATTGCGCACGGCATGTGACAGTATTTGGGTTACGTATGCGCCTGAAGAAGTCCAGATCGAGCGTTTAATGCGTAAGCGCGGTTTCAGTCGTGATGAGGCAGTGGATCGCATCCACTCACAGGGAGCCCAAAGCGAAAAAATCGAGCGTGCTAATACAGTGATCCGCAATACTGGTTCCTATGATGAGCTGTGGAAACAAGTGACAGCAGCCTGGAAACAGGTTTCTCCAACCAGCGACACGATGCCGGTCATCATAAAGAAGGCCAAAGCCGGCGATTTTTCAGTACAACGCGGACGGCCACGCGATTCGGATGCAATCGCCGACATTATCAACCGCCTGAGCCAGGGCAAACAAAAAATGTCTAAAGTAGATGTGATGGAAGCTTTTGGCGAGAAGGCCTTTCTGCTGCTACAATTGGATGGCCACGTTGTGGGCCTGGCCGGCTGGCAAGTGGAAAACCTGGTAGCCCGCACGACCGACCTTTACATTGAGCCGGAACACATGAGTGACAAGGCGCTCGAGACACTGGTTATGGAAATGGAACGTGCTTCAAAAGATCTACAATGTGAAGCTTCCCTGATCTTCCCGCTACCGGATTTAGCCAGCTATGAAGCCTCCTGGAAAAAATTAGGCTATGAGCCTAGAACACCCGAAAAGCTGGGTGTACAGGCCTGGCAAGACGCTGCGCTCGAATCAACGCCACCAGGCACAGAGCTAATGTTCAAACAATTACGCGTCGACCGCGTACTGCGGCCGATTTAGTCCGCACCGCCGAGAGCGCGAAAATCACGCAGATGCTGCTTTTTCTGCGTTCTCCCTGGCCCGACGGCCACCGTTCGTGCCGCGAGCACACCGGTGCGAGACAGCAGGACGGGCGGCGCTCTTTTCGGTATATCACGTGACTGACTTCCTCAACGACCTGCTATTTATATTCCAACGTGTCAACTGGTTGAATCTTGTAGACATTCTACTGGTTACACTGATTTTCTTTATCTTGCTCTATACCCTGCGAGATACGCAGGCATTAGTGCTGTTACGCGGTGTGCTATTCCTGGTCGTTTTATTGGCCCTACTGACCAGTTTAGTAGAGTTGCCTGCTTTTTCGTGGCTTATTCAAAGTACTTTACCTGCCCTGCTGCTGGCAATCCCGGTCATTTTTGCACCCGAAATCCGCCGGGGGTTAGAACGCCTGGGACGGGCAGGCACCATACTGTCTCCTGGTAGCAAAGCGGCTTATCAGGAAACGATTGACACAATCAACGCCATTGTCAGTGCCGCAGCGCGGCTCTCTGCCCGCCAGCACGGAGCTCTGATCATCATGCAGAGATTAGACAACCTGGATGAGTACAATGAAACCGGTGTACGCATGAACTCCAAAGTTTCACCGGAACTACTGTTGCAAATCTTCTACCCCAATACCCCGCTGCACGATGGCGCCGCAATTATTGGCAATAACCGTCTATTGGCTGCATCCTGTGTCATGCCACTTTCAGCCAGTGGTATTCTTACGCGCTCACCGGAACGGCAGATGGGGTTACGGCATCGAGCCGCAATGGGTATCTCCGAAGTCAGTGATGCGGTGGCTGTGGTCGTCTCGGAGGAGACCGGCTCCATTTCCATTGCCCATTCCGGGCGTATGATCCGCCGTCTTGACCCCGAACGGCTCGAAAACATCCTCACAGCCTTCTTCCATCCGAATGGTGGGCCGGAGCAAAGGAAATGGTATCAACAATTTTTCCCTTATTTGTTCCGGCGCAAGGATGAGGACCGATGATCCGCTGGTTGGGCACAAACTTGCGCACTTTCCTTTGGGCTTTTGCGATGGCTCTGGCCGTCTGGGTTGCCGCCGTCACAGCAGCTGACCCCGATGAAGTGCGCCAATTCCCCGATCCCATTCCCGTGGAAACCATCGGACAGGATCCAGGTCTCGTTATTACAAGTGACGTTCCCGAGCAAATTGAATTGACTCTACGCGCCCCTCGCTCGGTATGGGATAGGTTAATCAACGAAAGAAATGAGATACGGGCCATCCTGGATCTTTCCGGACTCAGCGCCGGGGACCATATGCTCGACATCCAAATTCAAATCCCAACCCGCCCGGTACGCATCGTTTCTGCGACGCCTCAAACTGCCACTATTACCTTAGAACCGCTCGCCACCCGAACCTTCCCCGTCAGCCTGTCCGTCGCAGGAGAGCCTGCGATCGGTTATCAGGCCGGGGACCCCAGCCTGGAACCAAGCGAAGTAGTGGTATCAGGTCCGCAATCGCAGGTCGAACGCGTGGTGCGAGTACGCGCTCCCATCAACCTGGCAGGCGTCCGCGAAAGCATTGACCAATCTGTTTCAGTGCAGGCCCTGGACGAGAACAACCAGATCATCGCAAGCCTGGGACTGAACCCGGCCCAGGTGCTCGCCAAATTGCCTGTCAGCCAGCAGGGCGGCTACCGTGACCTGGCGGTTAAGGTCGTTGTCAGCGGGCAGGTTGCCAGCGGATACCGTCTGGCAAACATCTCGGTCTTCCCACCGGTCGTGACGGTATACTCTGCAGATCCAACGCTGGTCAACTCTTTGCCCGGCGTTCTCGAAACACAGGCGCTCGACCTGGAAAACGCTGACGACGAATTGACTACGCGACTGGCGATCAATTTACCGGAAGGCGTGTCGTTGGTTGGCGAGCAGACGGTGGTAGTAAGGGTTAACATCACCCCCATTCAAAGCAGCCTGACGCTTTCGAATAAAACCATCGAAATTGAAGGCTTACCAGAAGGTTGGTTTGTGCAAGTTGCCCCTGATAACGTGGATGTGATTCTCTCCGGACCACTCCCTTTGTTAGATATCCTCTCACCGCAGGAAGTCAGTGTTGTCATTGATATAACAGATTTGGAAGAAGGTACGCACCAATTGACTCCCAAAGTGGAAATCCTGGTATCAGATATTATTGTCGAATCGATTTTGCCCGGAACTGTGGAAGTGGTAATCAGCAGTTCTCCCTTCCAGACGCCCGTCCCCACCTCAACTCCATAGTGTCCAAAGTTAGAAGAATTTCATGCCTAAACCCGTTATAGCCTTAGTTGGAAGACCCAACGTTGGGAAAAGCACCCTGTTCAACCGCCTGGTGGGTGAACGTCTCGCGATTGTGGATGAAACGCCCGGTACAACCCGTGACCGGTTACTTTCGGAGTCTGAGTGGAACGGTAAAGAATTCCACGTGATCGATACAGGCGGGATCGACCCGACCCATGGAGGAAAAGCGCCGCTCTCAGTCGGTTCGGCTGATTTCATCCAGCAGATCAAGGAACAGGCGCTGATTGCCATCGAGGATGCGGATGCAATCCTGTTCTTGACGGATGGCGAAGCAGGCGTTACCGCGCCCGACCGCGAAGTGGCTGATATATTACGCCGTTACCAGAAGAAACTACCGGATGGAAAGTTCTGGCCGCCAATCTTTCTCGTTGTAAACAAGTGCGAAAGCGAGGCTCGCCGTCAGAGTGTTGGCGATTTCTATGAACTGGGATTGGGAGAGCCGTACGCGGTCTCTGCTCTGCACGGGACGGGTACGGGAGACCTTCTGGATGCGCTGGTCGAATCATTTCCGCCTCAGCAGGATGAGGACGAGGATGAATCGGTCAAGATCGCCATTGTCGGTAAACCCAATGCGGGCAAGTCCAGCCTATTGAACAAACTGGTCGGCAAAGAGCGGTCCATCGTCAGCCCCATCCCCGGTACGACACGAGACGCGGTCGATACAAGTATCCAATACGAGGGCATCGATATCACGCTGATCGATACGGCTGGTATCCGGCGGCGGGGCAAGATCGATCCCGGCGTGGAGAAATACAGCGTGCTGCGCTCGTTCAAGGCCATCGAGCGCGCCGACGTGGCCTTGCTGTTGATCGACGCGACAACGGGTATTACCTCACAGGATGCGCACATCGCCGGGTTCATCCTGGATGCGTGGAAGTCGTGTGTGGTGCTGGTGAACAAATGGGATGCGGTCGAGAAAGATAACTATACGATGGATGATTTCTCCAAGCGCATCCGGCAGGACCTGAATTTTATGGATTACGTTCCTCTCCAGTTCATCTCTGCCAAGACAGGCCAGCGCGTGGAAAAAGTGTTGCCACTGGCTTTGCAAGTGCAAGAGGAGCGTCTGGTACGCCTGACCACTTCCAAGATCAACCAGGTGATTCACAATGCACAGGATGCACACCCAGCCCCATCACTCAAAGGGCGGCAGTTGAAAATGTACTATGGCACCCAAGTGCGTTCCAACCCGCCGACGTTCATGGTCTACGTCAACGACCCAAAACTGGCGCATTTTTCATATCGACGCTATCTGGAGAACCAGTTGCGGGCGGAGTACGGTTTCCTGGGGACGCCTATTCGGATTGTGATGAAGGGCCGCAGAGAAACTTGACAGCCCCGGTTTCTTCAAAGTATCGGGGGTATCAAACACAAAGCCCCCGAAGCAAGAAGTTTCGGGAGCCTTCTATTTTATAGACTTTTCGCTATGGCCGGTAAACCCGCGCTCCGATCCAATAAGCGTGATCGTCAGCGGATGATCCAAAAGTGTCCACTGTCAAAATAAATTCAACATTTTGTCCTGCCAGTGAGCTTAGATTCAGATCAACCGGATAAACCCGGCCCTCATACCTTTCCCGGAAAGTCCAGAAGGTGCGCACAGGCCCGCCCCCAATCCGGTAATCCAGCCGGTAGGTCACATAACAACCGGGGTGTCCGGATTGGCAGCCAATCGTAGCCTGGAAGCGATCGCTGCTTTGCACCGTAAAAGCCGGATAGATGCCCTGAATATACCCATTATAAATATTCTGGGGGGAAACCAACAATCCCGGCGTGTTAATGGTCACGCCTGTCTCCGGCAAGGGACTATCCTGTTTCAAAACATACCCATTGACATCATCCTGCGCGCTCGGGCAGGGCCGTAACCCGGAACCGGTGAACCACTGCGCCGAACAGTAATTTGCTACGAAATCATAGGCTACAGACCCGGTGCCAGAACCGGACACTTTGATTAGGACCCAGAAGGGTTTGTTCGCATTGGCTCCGATCCCAAACAGCGCACCGCTGGCATTCTTGAGCATCCAATTACCACGATATGTACCCGCAGTATTGGGAGCTGTCAACTGAACCGACAGGTCCACGGTCTGCCCGGGCGAGACAGTGGCCGGGAAGTTGACCGAGGCCGGGCCGCCCATTTGTTGGTCGCTCGAGAACACCAGGGTGTACGACGTATTCCAGGTGCAAGATCCGATGTTCTTCAAACGCCAGGTCTTGGTAAAGGCTGCGCCTGGTGAGAAGATGGTGCCATCCGGCACGGTCACATCGGCCACAAATTGGGCCTTGTCGCACGTGGAAATCGGCGGGGTTGCTGTAAACGTGGGAGTTGGCGGAGTGACCGTTCCAGTATTTGTCGGCGTTGGACTTGGAGGTGTGCCGGTGACTGTCGCCGTGGGCGTGGGTGTATGCGTTGCCGTAACGGATGTGCCCGAGACCTTGATATCTACCCACCAGGGCTTGTTGGCCTGGGCACCGATCCCAAACAATGCACCGCTGGCGTTTTTGAACATCCAATACCCGCGATGGGTTCCGGCTGTACCAGGTGCGGTCAGGCTGACAGTTATATCAACAGTCTGCCCTGGCGCGACCGTCTGGGGGAAATTCAATGCACTTGGGCCGCCCATTTGCTCACCGCTATAGAATACCAATTGGTAAGAGGTCGTCCAGGTGCAGGAACCAACATTCTTCAGTCGCCAGGTCTTGGTAAAGGCTGCGCCTGGAGCAAAGGTGGTGCCATCCGGTACGGTGACATCGGTGATGAACTGTACTTTGTCGCAGGTAGAGGGCGGAACGGTGGGAGTCCGCGTCGGTGTTGCGCTGGTCGGGGTAGGGGTGGGCGGCGTGCCAGTGACAGTTGGCGTGACGGTGGGTGGCGTACCGCCTGCCCGCGAAATAATCGGGTTGCCCCACAGTGCGCGGTCACCCGTCGCATTGCCGTAGGCCGATATGAAGAGGATGAATTTCACATCCTGCCCGGCCAACGAATTCAAATTCAAATTGACGTTATAGGTCAAGCCTTCATACCTCTCACGGAAGGTCCAGAACGTCCTGACCGCTCCGCTGCCGATCTGGTAATCGAGGCGATAGGCTACATAACAGTTCGTCGCGCCGTATTCACAGCCGATCGTAGCCTGGAAGCGGTCGCCGCTCTGCACGCGGAAGGCCGGGTAGATGGCCTGTATATAGCCGTTATAGATGTTCTGGGGGGCCATAAGCAGGCCAGCATTCCCCAATTCAACACCGCTCTCAAACTTGGGCTTATCCAGCTTCACCCCAAAGCCCTTGGCATCTCCATCCGTGCCGGGGAATGCCAGCGTTCCGGCGCCGCTAGACCATGCAGCGGAAGCCGCGTTGGCGGTAAAGTCATAGCCAACCCCCGCCGAAGAGCCAACATTGATCTCGACCCAGAAAGCCTTGTTGGCCGTCGAGCCAATGCCGAAAATCACGCCACTGGCATTGCGCAGCTTCCAGTAGCCGAAGTAATGACCGGCAGCGCTGGGCGCGGTCATATCCAGGCTCAAGTCCACGGTCTGACCGGGAGCCACATTCGTGGGGAAATTCGCAGCGCTTGGCGCACCCATCTTCTCACCACTATCGAAGACCAATGCGTATGAGGTAGTCCACGTGCAAGTGCCAATATTCTTGAGCCGCCAGGTCTTACGGAACGTCGCACCCGGCGTGTACGTCGTCCCGTCGGGCACAGTCACATCGGCAACAAATTGCGCCCAATCACAGGTGGCGGCGCGTGCAGTGCTCACTCCCATGGCCGGGAAGGCTGCAAGCATCATTGCAAGCAACAGAACCGCCGAGGCAAGTTTGGTAAATGATTTCATGACATCCTCCTAAAACAATCCATCTAATCAAAAGACGCAAAAAAACTGATTAAGGTTCCAAAAATGTTTAGTTACACGACATATATAGTATATCTTCGCTTTCGTATAAGTTCAATACGAATTTTCAACTAATTTTCCATATAATTAGGACATGCCTCGCACCATACTTCACCTCGACCTGGATGCCTTCTATTGCGCGGTCGAGGAAAATCAAAATCCAGAACTGCGCGGAAAGCCATTTGCAGTCGGCGGCAAACCCAGCGAACGCGGCGTGGTTTCTTCCTGTTCGTATGCGGCCCGGCAATTTGGTGTCCGCTCGGCTATGCCCATGTCCCGCGCGCTACGGCTTTGCCCAAGGCTGATCATCGTCCCAGGGCGCCATCGCCTGTATAGCGAAGCGTCCAAACAGGTAATGGAGCGCTTGAACAAGTTGACGCCCATGGTCGAGCAGATTTCAATCGACGAGGCTTTTTTGGACATTTCCAGCCTGCCTGACCCTCCTGAGCGCATCGCACGCGGACTTCAGGCCGGCATCCGCGACGAATTAGGTTTACCCTGCTCCATCGGAATAGCGCCCAACAAACTCGTGGCAAAGATCGCTACGGAAGTCGGGAAGAAAGCCTCAAAGGGAGATCGACCTCCTTTCGCGCTGACCATCGTCCCGTCCGGGAAAGAAGCGGAGTTTCTGGCCCCGCTGCCCGCTGATATGCTCTGGGGTGTCGGGCCGAAGACGTCTGCCCGGTTGGGCGAATTGGGCATCCACACCATTGGCGATATCGCCCGCTGGCCCGAGGAAGAGCTGGTACGCCTGTTTGGTGAAAACGGCCGGGACATGGCGCGGCATGCCAGAGGTCAGGATGAACGGCCGGTGGTGACCGAGCATGAGATCAAATCCATCAGCCAGGAAATCACCTTCTCGCGCGATGTCCGTGACGATAAGTCCCTTGAGAAAACCTTGACCGATCTATCGGCGCAAGTAGGGCGGCGTCTGCGTAAAAATGGACTGGCCGGCACAACCGTCAAACTGAAAATCCGCTGGCCTGATTTCACTACCCTAACACGGCAAGTCACGCTACCCAGCACGACAAACCAGGATAATGAAATCGCCGAAACCGCGCTGGGGCTGCTGCACAAGATTCGCAAATCGGGACAGGCGGTACGCCTGATCGGAGTCGGCGTCAGCGGATTGGGAGAGCCTATGCGTCAATTGGAACTATGGGAAGCGGATACCGAAAAGAAACGCAAGCTGCAAGAGGTCCTGGACGAATTGAAAGAAAAGTATGGCGATGACGCCATCCAGAGAGGAAAATGACATGGTCAAGACAGGTTCGATCCAATTGAGCACACGCGGAAATGCCGACGTGCAAGACATCACCGCGCAAGTTGCCCAGGTAGTGATCGCCAGCGAACTGAAGAATGGGACAGTGACCATTTTCTGCCCGTCGGCGACCAGCGCGTTGACCACCATCGAGTACGAAAGCGGCTGCGTGAGCGACCTGCGCCGCCTGTTCGATGAGATCATCCCAAGTAACAGGGAGTACGCCCATAATGTGCGCTGGGGGGATGGCAACGGGCACAGCCACGTGCGCGCTGCGCTGCTTGGCCCGTCCCTGACCATCCCGTTCGTGGAAGGCAGCCTGACCCTGGGAACCTGGCAGCAGGTCATTTATGTGGATTTCGACATCCGCGCGCGTCACCGGGAACTGGT
>CAZLOC010000148.1:0-9033 GCA_964560935.1 uncultured Anaerolineaceae bacterium
GGCGGCGTGGGCGCGCGTCCGCTCCACGAAATAGGCCATGATCTCGCGGCCAATCTGGCTGATAGTGGCCATTTCCTGTATCGAGCGTCGCTCGCTGCTGATCGAACTGACATTCTCCAGGACGATTGCCACCTGGCGGGTAAAAAAGTTCATCAGGGAACGCTCATGTTCGCTGAGAGTGGTTTGGTGTTGGCCGTGGTCAAGTATCAAGGCTCCCAGCAGGCCTCTGCTTCCTCTTAGCGGCAGGAAGACAACTTCACCAGCCGGCCATCGATATCCAAATGCTTCAAATTGGCCTTGGATCTTATCCACCTGGTCTGAGCGTAAAAAGATTGCGTCTCTCGATTGTTCTGTTTCATTAAGGCCAAACCACTGGCTTAGCGGATACAACGATGTGCCTAAAGATGAGCGGGGAAAATCGGGAATGCAGCCTTCTCCAGCACATGTGATCCCGATCATCAGGTTGTGGGTATTGAAATCTTCGCGTGTTGGCACCCAAAAAAGATGCGCGTGCAAGAATCCCAGCTTCAGTGCGTACTCCACAACCACTTTGCCGACATCGAGGAACGATTCGTGCCGTAAAGACTCCTCCATCATGCTGCTGAATATCTTTTGCCAGCCATGCTCGCGTTGTTCTTTGCGCCATTGCTTCAGGGATTTCAGGAGAAACAGCAATTCTCTGTTTTCAAATGGTTTGGATATATATCGGAAGGCGCCCGCCTCATAAGCTCTGACTCCGTTTTCGGTGTCTTCGATGCCAGTGAAGATAATTGCATCCGTATCCGGGCTGATGGCGCGCAATTCTTGCATGACTTCGATGCCGTCCTTTCCTGGCCCAAGCCGTTGGTCGATGAGAAAAACCTCGAAAGGCTTGCCGCGTCTAACGGCTTTTATGACCTGTTTTTGTGCGTCGTCAAAGTTTGTTGAAACTTTTGATTCAGCTTCTCCGGCGCTTTCCAGGATTAGCTTGATCGTCTCTGCAAAAAAAGGATCGTCATCGAGGATCAGAACCCGACACATACTGCCTCCCTAAAAACGATGGGGAATTTCCAATGCAAAAGTGGTTCCGCCCAAAATATAGCTTTCCTGCACAAAGAGCCGCCCCCAGAGTTTTTCCTCTGCCAGGCTTTTAGAGATGTACAGGCCAATCCCGCTGCCATCCTGGCGGGTACTGTAGCCCGGTTCGAAAACTGTTTCCCACAGGCTGGTGTGGATGCCCGGTCCGTTGTCTTTGACCAGGATGTGGATCGAACTGTTTTGCGCTGTAACCGATTCCAGTTCAAGTGAAACCTGGACTGCTCCTCCATGCTGGGAACGGAACTCGGCGATTTGCTGGATTGCATTGAGCAGCAAGTTCAGCAGGATCTGTTGTAGGGCCGCCGACTGGCTGCGGACCAGAAGCAGCTTTTCGGGAGGTGTGAACCAGAGAGACACGTGTTCCCGGTCGGCGGTATCCCGCATCAGATAAATTACCTCTTGGACAATTTCATCCAGGCGTAGGACTTCATTCTTGTTTTTAGCGATAATGCGTCCAAACATACGTGTGGTAGTGACAATTTTGTGAATAGCCTGCTGAGCCTCACCCAACTCAGCTGTGAGCGAGGCTGGTTTTTCGTCCGTGTCTTTGCCTTTCTTGAAATTCTCCAACTTGTTCTTGAATAGTTCCAGGCGGTTGCCCAGGGGTCCCATCAGATTATTGATTTCATGTACCATGGCGCGCGTGAGTTGGCCAATGAGCGCGGAGCGTTGGATCAAGGTGGATTTTTCCCGGAACAAGTTCTGTTCCAGGTAAGCCCCGGCAGCCAGGGCAACGGCTTCCGCATAGATCTGGTCTTCCTCGTAAATCTCTTTGGGTTGGCTGTTCAAAAAGAGCAAGGCATAATTTTGGGGTAGGTTGATGGGCACGGGGACGCCGATGCAGGCCTGCATGGGGAACAAGTCCAAAAGGTATTGAAAACGCCCTTCGTCCTCTTTCAGGCAGCTTTCCTGAACTACTATTTCTTCATCTTCGGCGATATCTCGTACAGGGCTGTATATTAACGATGGGATGGCGTGAGTGTTCAAGGGTGACTGCGTGGAACTCTCCACGATGGACACTGTACGCCGAACCGCATCGAGCCGGAACAGGACGGCTGCTTCGTATCCCAGGCGGATCCGGCTTTTCTGTAATAGCATGTGAAGTGAACGGGTGGGGCTGGTTTCCGAATCGAAGATGTTACCTTTTGTAGGAATATCATTCTTCACCAGGGATTGTTCAGCGTGGTTTCCGTTTTTCTTAAGGAAGTCCAGCATGTCGTCCGGGATCAATGGTTTAGGCAAAAAATCAACACCCCGCTCTTGGAGAATGTCCAATTCTTTAAATTTATCGTCAGCATTTGCATAATCTGTGGTGACGACGAGCCGCACATGCGGGTATTTCTCCAATAACTGGTTTGCTAGAGAGATACCGTCTATTTCTGGAAGACCAACATCAATAAAGACTATATCGGGCAAAAATTTCTCCATGGAAGACAGGGCCTCTTCGGCATACTCGACAATGTCCACTTTTTGCCCTACATGCCTGAGCCAGTTGGCAACCAGCTTTGATTGTTTTGGATCATCTTCAACGACTAGAATCCGTTTTCTGTTGGATTTGTCATTGATCAGTTCGTCTATCTCGGCTTGCCTGCGTGCTTTGATAAGATCAGAATTTGTAAATTGTGAACCAGCAATTGCCGGGGCTTTCTCAGCGGGTAAACCCAACCCCAGCCGCCGTTTTTTTGCATCCACTTGTTCTACTACTACCCGTACCCGGTCCCCGGGCCAGAAGAGTTCCAGCGGCGATTTCTGCACCCAGTTGGGAAACCTGGATTGATGCAGCAGCCCGGTCACTCCCGAAGCCAGCTCCACGAAAGCGCCATATCCCATGACCCCTGTGACAACGCCCACGTAAACTTCGTCCTTGCTGAATTGACTCGAGATATTTGCCCAGGGATCATTTTCAGCCAGGCGCAAACTTAGCTCAGATGGGTGCCCTGCCTCCATCTGAAGTGGAACGGCCCACGCTTCCGAATCAACCGGGTAAAGCTGTTTCCAATTCAGACGTTTTTCCTGATCCCAGGAAATTTCTCTCACGCGGATAATCCCGTTTTCCCCACTATCCAATTCTACAGAAAGACCTAATGGCAAGTGTTTTATGATTTTGACACGCAGGCGTTTTGATGAGGGCTGTTCCATGAAAATGTTCTACCCCATTTAATTGTTTATGAACACAGCGCCTGGCAAATCTGGCTCGGGTGGATAGGGGAGACGGAAAACTGCGTGGGCTTCGTCTGTGCTAGCCAACTCGCTCAACCTTGGTAGTAGTAAGCTATTGTTGACAGGGATAATATCGAGACAGTCAAGGTGATTACACCATTCGATAGCTTCATTGCTGTTTTTTGGCCGAGCCAATTGAAAACCGGGAGTAGAAAACTCAGGATTATCACGCGTAATTGCGGAACCGATGGTGCGAATCAAGCACTCGTCTACTTCCGAGAGAGAAGCCAAATGTACTTGTAGGTAAAAATATTTATTCCAGGGAGAAATGTGCCGGCTGATGAATGGGTCGATCCAGGCCTCATAATGTTGCAGGTAAGGCTCTTTCGAAGGTGTGTCTTGGGGTGCCTGAGCCGATTGCTTCATTTCTAAAAGAGCTCGTCTTTCTCCTTCAAACAAAGTGGTTGGACATATTGATATATTAAGTAGAATTTCTTGTGGATAATGTGCTAAAGCACGCCAGATTTGTTCGTCGGACCTCTTGCCTGTTTGCCAGATTCCCACTATACGAAATATCCCTTTGGATGTTTGCAAAGGGCTCTCGAAGCGCCGGATTTGGGCTATTGAAGTGGGAACATTGCACTTTGAGAGTATTTCCTTTCCTGTCAGTCGATTAAATTCCTCCATAGATGTAGCCGGCCGAACTGTGTAATCATATGGGAAGATAGATTCTAATTCTCTTAAATAATTCAAAGCAAATGATTGTGCCTTCTCTTGCGACTCTGCCAGAACTTTGGCTACCAACCCTAAGAGAAGACCTGATTTCGGCACACAAATACAACGCAACGCTAAAGTACGCTGCTCTATTCGATTATCCATTGGATTGTTGTATAGTTGTGATTCGATAAATAATTTTTGCCGGTCGAGAGCTTCTTCCAAAAGAACAGCCGAGTTGAAACCCCATTTCAGTTTTAAGCGTTCATCGAAAGAGCGAATTCCGATTTGGAAGGCAAACATTGCTTGCCAGGGATATTTTTGATCACTGCTGGAAACTTCTCGTTGATACTCGATTCTCTGAGATGACCGCTTTATCTCGATCCATGGGTTTTGGCTATTTAGCACTCTTTTGCTCCCAAAATCATTTATTTTTTCTTCTTTGGAGTGATCAAGTTGATGATCGTCGAACCTAACTCGTTTACGGATTTGGAACGCTCCGAAAGAACCTGTGGGGCAACGCTTTGTACTTCTGCTAATGACTTGCTGAAACTTTCTATCAATTTTCCTTCGTTCGCACCACTAGAAAACCCTGATGCAATGTATGCTTTGGTTAGAGCCTCAAGGGCTTTTTCTAATGCATCAATCTTTCTTAATGTTTGCTCATGTTGCATATCCGGGAGTTTTCGCAAGGTTTCCAGTTCAATGCGTAAACGGTTTGTGCGTTCTAAGATTTCGCTTTGGATTGCCTCACTTTCAGCTCGTAACTCGAGGATTCTTCGCTCTTGCTCGGCATTCGCTAACTCAAGTTTTCTACGCTGTTCGGCGATCTCCTGTTGTTGAATTATATTTTCTTCTTGTGTGAGATTCTGGTTTGCCTGAACAAGACGCACTTGTTTCAGTCGGTTTATTTCTGGGTTTCCCTGCCGTTCCACAATGACTACATCCATCACCCAGAAGGCTCTACATGTTTGATTGAAAGCAATTTGCTCTCTTATGTGTTCAATAATATAGTAGTCAGAAATATAATTCTCATTCCCCTTCTCGCCGATTAGCTCGGCATGGCGATGAGTTGCAATATAATTTTTTATTGCTCCAGTGCAAACAGTGAATAGTGTTTGTAATGGTGACGAAATGGGAATGATTAGTGAAGGATCATTTATTTTGTATGTAATGGAAACTGTCAAAGATACTTCATAGCCATCCGTCGTGGATGCGGCGATTCTTGAAAAGGTGGTGAATCGTTCGCTCAGGTCAACATACTGGATAGTATAAGCGCCTTCTTGGAGTTCCTTATATCCGCCTTCCATGAAAACCTGTTTATGACCTGTAGGGGAGGTAACAATCGCAGCGGTCATGGACGGAAGTGGCAGGTAGCATCCCGGCGTCCCAACCCTGAATGTGCCAGGTTGTGTCATGATGGACGTCTCCGTGAATGGGATCGGTTCCGGCACCCTTCTTCGCCCCCAAAATTCTTTCCAAGTACGCGCAAATGAACGATTATCTTCCTGTGCCATAGTATTACCTCATCTGATGATACGGGTGTGTTTTATTTGTTGTGCGAAAGGTGGTCCTGATTGAAGAATCATAGTTGCGAACATTTCTCACCCACAGGCGTATATAATTTAGTGTATACCATTTTTATTCGAAAGGCAATAGAGTGACCCTAATACGCGTAGAATTCCATTGTCACACGATCTATTCGAAAGACTCGCTCACTTCACCTGAACAGCTAGTAAAAACCTGTTGTCGCAAAGGCATTGACCGTGTCGTCGTGACCGATCACAATACGATTGCGGGAGCGCGGGCGGCTCACACATTGGCCCCGGAGCTGGTCATCGTGGGTGAGGAGATCAAGACAACCCGTGGTGAGATCCTGGCGGCTTTTGTGAGCGAGGAGGTTCCTGCTGGATTATCGCCGCAAGAGACTATTCGCCGTTTGAAGGAGCAAGGAGCTTTCATCAGCGTTTCGCATCCGTTTGACATTTATCGGGGTGGTCATTGGGATGAGCAAGATTTGCTGGAGATCCTGCCGGGTGTGGATGCAATCGAAACATTCAACTCGCGTTGCTGGTCGCCTGAGTTCAACCGTCAGGCGCAGAGGTTTGCAGAAGAGCATAATATCCCCGGCACGGTTGGCTCGGATGCGCATGCCCCGCTCGAGTTGGGACGCGCTGTCCTTTTGTTGGAGCAGTTTCAGGGTCCGGATGAGTTGCGGGCGGTCATCCGCCGGGGAATCCCAAAAGTGCGTTGGTCGTCGCCGTGGGTCCACTTGATTTCGCGCTATGCGGTCATCCGAAAGGGGGGTAAGGTTGGTCTTGACATGAAAAATCAGCCGTGATACCCTTGCTCCCATCGTGCCCGGCTCGCCTGTTGAGAAAGCGATACCAGGTGAACGGGCGAATTTTTCATCTCAGCAGGAGAAAGAAAGTATGTCCGACGATCGTTTCACTGGAACCGTCAAATGGTTCAATGCCACCAAAGGCTACGGCTTTATCGGCCGTGAAGATGGCGAAGATGTATTCGTGCACTTCAGTGCTCTCCAGATGGAAGGCTACAAGAAGCTCGAAGCCGAGCAGAAAGTAGAATTTTCCGTCGAGGATGGGCCGAAAGGCTTACAAGCCGCCAACGTGGTATTGCTGTCGTAAGACTCGAGCCTTTTGGCGAAAGGTTTTGCGAACGGACAGGGTTGTCGTGAGATGACCCTGTTTTATTTTAACAACTTGTTTTTGTTTCATCGTCTATAATACTGACATTCGAATAAGCAGTAACTTTTTGCAGGTTTTTGCGACTAATTTCTTATAGGGTATTCCATGCCTGTCAAAGATTTCTTTGGATCAGATGCAAGCCGTCGACATGTATTGGCTGTTGGGCATGTTGTTTCTGATTCTGCCCGCTGCGTGCAATGCGGGATCTGCACCTATAACTGCCCGATTGAGATCGATGTGCGTGCCTATGCTTGGCGTGGAGAATCTATAAAGCATAGCAAATGCCTGACTTGCGGGGAGTGTGTAGCACGCTGCCCACGGGGGGTATTGCGTTTCGCACAGACGGATTTGTTCAAAGGCGGAACTCCATGAAATATGTAATCGTCGGTTCGGGTGTGGCCGGATTGGCTGCTTGCGAAGCTATCCGCAGCTTGGACGAGACAGGGGAAATCTGTATGCTGGGTGATGACCCGCATGGATATTATTCCCGTCCGGGATTGGCTTATTATCTGACCGGCGAGATGCACGAGAAGGGATTGTTTCCTCGCACAAAGAAAGAATGGCAATCATTGAACCTTCGGTTCATACCAGGGCAGGCAACGCAGATATTTCCTGACGAACATGAGCTTGAAGTGGACGGTAAGACTCATTTATCGTATGACCGCTTGCTGATCGCTGTCGGTGCGCAGGCTGTGCGCCTGGATGTGCCCGGCGCAGATCAGGAGGGCATTGTTAAGCTCGATCACATGGAAGATGCGCGCCGCATCCTGAAACTGGCGCGGCGCGGCAAGACCGCCGTGGTAGTGGGCGGTGGTATCACTGCATTAGAACTGGTTGAGGGATTGCGTTCGCGTGGCGTGAAAGTTCACTATTTGTTGCGCGGCGACCGATACTGGGGCAATGTGCTGGATGAACAGGAATCTAAGATCATCGAGCATCGTTTGCAGGAAGATGGCGTGAAACTCCATCACCATGCCGAATTGATCGAGGTGCTCGGCAAGCGCGGACGGGTGCAGGGCGTGCGATTGTCAGATGGTCGTACGCTTCGCTGCGATATCCTGGCCTATGCAATTGGAATCCGTCCGCGAGTGGAGTTGGCGCAGGAGGCGGGACTAGCAATTGATCGAGGTATCTTGGCGAATGAGTTCTTGCAAACCAGCAACCCGGATATATACGTGGCTGGTGATGTGGCTCAGGTCTATGACCCGATGAGCAAACGTTCCATCATTGACAGCCTGTGGGGACCTGCCCGCGAGCAGGGTCATATTGCCGGGTTGAACATGGCGGGACAGCAGACGGCTTATATCAAAGCTGCGCCCTTCAATGTGACGCGTCTGGCTGGATTGACGACCACCATTATTGGCACAGTGGGACGTGGTCGCGATGATGACCTGGTCGGTATTGCGCGCGGTGACAGCGAAACCTGGCGCGCGCTCCCGGATGCCATCGTGGCGCAGACAGGATTCGATGTCAATCGTTTGCGCTTGTTGGTGGGGGAGAAGACCCTGCTTGGCGCGATTGTGATGGGCGACCAGAAGCTTTCCTTCCCGTTGGAAAAAATCATTTCTGCGAACGCGGATATTTCCCCCATTCGCGATAAATTATTGCAACCCGGCGCACCCATCGCCGACATCGTCGCTGATTATTGGACAGCTTGGAAAGCACAATATGCTTCGTAATGCAATAGAACTCTGGTTGGCTTTTCTTGCAGCAATCTTGATCACGGGTTTATATGCGTTGGTCGTCATTTTTACGCGAGGGATTCCACCGGCCAGTGACCTGTTCGGGCACGGGTTGGGAATTCTGGGCTTTATTCTGATGTTGATGACCGAAATGCTCTACAGTCTGCGTAAACGCTCGCGCAGTGCGCGTTGGGGACGTATGTCCAGGTGGCTGCAATTTCACATCTTTACCGGCCTGGTAGGGCCATATATGGTTTTGTTGCACACTTCCTGGAAATTCAACGGGCTGGCGGGCGTGACCACCTTGCTCACCGTTGTGATTGTCATCAGTGGTTTTGTTGGGCGTTACATTTACACGCGCATCCCGCGCACGGTTGATGGTTTGGAGATTCAGGGCGCGCTTTCAGAACAAGCGCTCAAGCAAGCACGCCGCCTGATGGCGCTCTGGCATACGGTCCATATTCCGATTGGTATGGCCTTATTTACGGCGGCGTTTGTTCATATCGGGGCGGCGCTTTACTATGCTACCTTCTTGCACTAAAGGGGTGAATCGTGCGTAGAAATCGACTGGGTTGTTTTACCTTCTCGGGCGTTCTATCAGCTATCATAACCGGGCTTGTCATCGCGGGGGTTGCTTACGCGCGTGGGGGTCTGTTGTATAACCCTGGGCCTTTGAATGCCCAAGCCGGAGA
>CAZLOC010000149.1:0-7063 GCA_964560935.1 uncultured Anaerolineaceae bacterium
AGGGCAAACAGGAGCAGGCTTATGGTCAGGAAAAGAAGCGTTGCGGCTCGTTTCATACTACAGCCTCCAGGCACAAAATGTCCTCATAAGCCGCAGCCAACGCAACTTTCCGCGATGATGGTGGGATGCCAGACGATGTTCTCGCGCGGAATTCCGTGCCAGGTGGGTTTGGGTATTTCGGACATTTCGACCTCCATAACAAGAATGCTCATCGTCCGTCAGGCTGCGGGCGATGGGCGATAAACTATTTCGCTGTGCAAACCATGCAGACGATTTTGCCGTCTTTGACGCGAGCATACCGCTCGATCATCACCTGGGCGCATTCTTAGGCTTCCGAAGTCTCCCAGACTTTGGAAGTCCCTGATTCTAACGTTCGATTAGAACAGTTTTCTCATAGCCAGAGCAGGGAATGCAGGCCGGTTGGCCGTCCTTCATGCGCACGTAGCGATCGAAAACGTATTCGCCGCACACACTGCATTTGGTCTTGTTAAACGAGCCTTTGACGGGCTTGTAGGTGAAATCAGGGTTTGCTTCCACTTTGAACATGCCTTCATCCGGCTGGTCATAGACCCATTGGATGACCTCGCGCCGCACTTCCAGCGGGATTTGTGAAGGCTCGATGCCCTTTTTGCGATAGGCAAAGAACTCGAACTTGCCCATCGCGTCAACGCAATCCGGCAGGAGCGCGTAACGCACCGCGCCCTTTTGCGGATGGTAGAAGGTCGCCGCCAGTTTGCCGTAAAAGGTCTTGGCGATCATCACCTTGCCATAGGTTGCGCCAGTGGCGATTTGCAAGCCGTCGATCATGCAGGTCTGCGGGTGTCCTTCACCCAGTTCGGGGAAGATGAAGAAACCGTGATCGGCTTCCTTTTTGGCTCCCAAAAACTCCAGCGCCAGTTTGCCCATACGATAGCCAATCGGCATGAAGGGGCATTCGTGGCCGTGAAATTCAAAGGCCCATTCGGGAGGAATATGTTGTGTCGTCATTTCAAAATCTCCTTTCATTTCGCTAATTCCTCTCCCATTGGAAGAGGGTTTGAAAACGAGGGGCACATTAAACAAATCTTGTGTCCAATCAATCAAATCAAGAAACCTTTATCCCAGGAGCTTTACCAGGAGTTGTGCGGCAAACGCCCACATGATCAGTCCCAGGCCGGCCTTGATCATTTTGGTTTTGAATTTCATGCTGAGCCTCGCCCCGAGATTCCCACCGATAAGAACGGCAATGCCGGTCACGATGATCAAGGGAAGATCGAACTGGTGAGAGGTCGCATGACCTATGATCCCGGCCAGCGCTGAAAAGGAGATGATCAAATGCGATGAACCCGCCGCAATTTTTGTCGGGAACTTGCAGACGTAAACCATGAAAGGAACAATGAATATACCGCCGCCAACGCCCAGCAGGCCAGCGAGGAATCCCACGGCCAGACCAAAAACCGCGATGAGCGCGTACATGGCAGCGGACAAGTGTATTGCCGAATTTTCCTCAACCTTTTCCTTTTCCCAATAGGAATAGACCATCCTCGCTCCCACACCCAGCAGAAAAATCACGAACAACCACAGCAAAATAGTTGTGTCAAAAAATTGGGACAGTGCTCCTCCTGCAAAGGCGCCAATGCTGATACCCGGCGCAAATATGAGAGATGTTTTGAAATCAATCATCTTTTTACGGTAGAAAATATAGCCTGCAGACAGTGAAGTTATGAGATTCAACACCAGGGAGGTGGAAGTGGAAAGCAATATCGAATAACCAAGCAGAAGCAATAGCGGCGAGTATATCGACCCTCCGCCCTGACCGAACATCGAAAACACAAAAGCGATCAGAAAGGAAAAAATAACAGCAGATAGAAGCGTGGAATTAATATCCATAATTATTTGCTCCTCCATAACTTGTTTCTTCGCGCCCGTTTTTGACTCCGCGAAGCAGGGGCTGGAATATTCACAAGCCTGCCACAAACATCAGGCTGACGAAGTAAGCGGAAGTGTAGCGGGTGTGGCCTTTGCCAGCGGCACGCCGGGGTAGTAGAACAGCGGCACAAGCAGGAACACCGCGTCGATGCCCGCCATCGCCAGCAAGCCGGAAAAGACAAAGACAAGCATCGCGCTGACGATATAAACAGCGAGGCTCAAGCTGCGCTCCCTGTGTGCAACGTCTGTTCAACTTTTGCCTGGCAATGTGGGCAGGTGCAGGTTGCGTGCGTATTCATCGGCAGTTCAAGCCGCACGCTGCGCCCGCTAACGCGATACACTGCGTCTATCACGGCATAGACTTCGGGCTTGACCACGCGGTAAAAGATGTTCCAACCATCGCGCCGGTCGGTCACCAGACCAGCCTCGCGTAGGACCATCAATTGTTGAGAGATATAAGCCTGTCGCCATTTGAATAATGCTTCCATGTGGCAGACACAAGCTTCACCCCTGCGCAAAACTTCCAGAATTGCCAGCCGCGCCGGGTGGCTGAGTGCCTTCAGCACTTTGATTTCGCTTTCGTGATCATCCATATTCTCACCTGCATTCATTTTTCCAAATGTGATCGTACGCCCTGGCCAACAAAAAGAAATTACAAAATGTCATAATAAAGGGATTGCATTCATTCTTTTGAATGTGATTTCTCGAAAATGATCCCCACCTAAAAGGCGGGGAACTATTATTTACTTCAGCAACTGCTCATCTGGTGGGCAAGCATCTGCCGCTGCAGCTACCATCTCCGGCGCAGACGATACCGCTCCGCCGAACAGGCGCTTCTGGAAGTAGAAAGCTACGTTCACCAGTCCAATCATGACCGGCACCTCGATCAATGGACCGATGACTGCTGCAAAAGCCGCGCCGCTGTTGATGCCGAAGACCGCCACCGCTACCGCTATCGCCAGTTCGAAGTTGTTGCTGGCCGCCGTGAACGCAAGTGTGGTAGTCTTGGAGTAATCCGCGCCGACCGCCCGTCCCATAAAGAACGAGACCAGGAACATCAACACGAAGTAGATCAGTAACGGGATGGCGATGCGCACTACATCCAGCGGGATGGTCAGGATCAGTTCACCCTTGAGCGAGAACATGACCACGATGGTGAAGAGCAGGGCGATCAGCGTCAACGGGCTGATCTTGGGCACAAATTCCTTGTGGTACCAGTCCTTGCCTTTGGCGCGCACCAGGAAAAGGCGCGTAAAGAACCCCGCTAAGAAGGGGATACCCAGGTAAATGAAAACACTCTTGGCGATTTCGCCGATGGTGATGTCCACGGTGCTGCCGGTCAGACCGAACCAGGTCGGCAGGACAGTGATAAAGACCCAGGCGTAGACGCTGTAGAACAGCACCTGGAAGATACTATTGAAAGCCACCAACCCGGCAGCGTACTCGTTATCGCCTTTGGCCAATTCATTCCAGACGATCACCATGGCAATGCAGCGTGCCAGGCCAATCAGGATCAGGCCGGTCATATAATCGGGGTAGTCGCGCAGGAAGATGATTGCCAGCACGAACATCAGGATCGGGCCGATGACCCAGTTCTGTACCAGCGAGAGTCCGAGGATCTTCCAGTTGCGGAATACGTCACCGAGTTCATCGTAATGCACCTTGGCCAGCGGCGGGTACATCATCAGGATCAGGCCGATCGCAATCGGGATGTTGGTCGTCCCGACCGAGACCGCCGTATTAAAGGAATGAACTGCAGCGGGGAACAGGAAGCCGACACCCACGCCCACTGCCATTGCCAGGAAGATCCACAGCGTCAGGTAGCGGTCGAGGAACGAAAGCCGTTTGGGGTATTCTTTTGTCATAGCATCTCCAGATAATTTTGGATTCCAAAGACTCCAGTCTTTGCGGGAAACTCGAAGTCAGGAGACTTTGGACTCCTGCTCGGTCGCGAAATTATTGCTTACTCTCAGGCCGTTTCCAATGCGTTTGCCACCCAGGTGGTAACTTCTGCCGGAGTGGGGATGCGCCCGGATGAAACAACCTTCTCGTTGATCACCAGCCCTGGCGTGGAGAGAATGTTGTAAGCCATGATGTCTTTATAGTCGGTCACTTTGATGACTTCGGCCTCCAGTGACATTTCGGTCACGACCTTGCGGGCGATCTGCTCCACGCGTTTGCAGTTAGCGCAGCCCGAGCCCAAGACTTTGATGGTTAGCATGTTCGATTTTCTCCTTGTTCAATAAGTTTGTTTTCAATCAGCCGAAATTGTTTCGGCGAACATCTTCTTTTGGTAACGACGATTGACCAGCCACATGATCCCGGCCAGCGCGGCCAGGAAAAAAACTAGATATAGGGAGACCAGCCCAAGGCTGGCGCCGTCCACCCAGGCGCCGTAGATCAGCCCGGCCAGCGTGCTGAAGAGCGCCACCCAGCCCACGTACGTCCAGGCTTTGATGCGCCCGATGATGGCGGCGGTAATCAAGATAGATTGCAGGCTGAGCTCGGGATCGGAGATCAGGTAGGCCAGCAACGGGCCGCGGTGCATGCCCAGTTCTAAAAACATTTGCGCGATGGGCACTTCCACCAGGGTGGGGAAGTACATGAACACGCCAAAGACCACGCCGACGAAGTTGCCCAGCAGGGTGTTACTCCCGGCAATGGCTTCGATCCACTCCGGCTGGATCAGTTCGCGGATGATGCCGACCGCAAAGACGCCCACCACCAGCAATGGGAAGATCTGCTTGACGAACTTCCACGACTCCCACAGGAAATCGCGGGTTTCGTCTTCGCTCAACTGCGCTTTAAGCATCCAGCCCAGGACGATGACCGAGAGTAGCACACCGAAGAACTTGCCGGTCAGGGATAGGGTCAACGCGCCTGCAGCGGGTATCATACCAAGGGCAGCCACCAGCAGGGTCAGGCCGACCAGCCCGGTCGAGACCCAGGTCCAGGTGTTGAAGCCTTCGTGGATGCGCTCGATGCCTTTCCAGGAAGTCAGTCCGATCAGGACGAGCATTCCGATCAGGATGGCGCCCTGCGCTGTCACTCCTTCCTCGCCCCTGGCAGGGTTAAAGGGTACCAAGCGGTACAGGAAAGCCTGGATAGTGTCCATGCCGTGGATTGGCAAGGTGACTTCAACATAGGTTTGTTTCAAAAAGTCAAACTGGAAGGTGCCCGCCACCAACAACGCGACCAACACCAGCATGAAGATGAGCGCCGCGCGACGCATGGCCGCCTGCCCGGCAAACATGGTATCCGTGGCTTTGTCATGTTCCGCGTCTTCCCTGCGGAAGATGAGCGCCATGATGATGCCCACGCCGATGCCGAAGGCCAGCGAGAGCAGCAGGCGGGCAATCGCCAGGTCCATTCCAATGACGCCGCCAGTATAGACCAATGCCAGGATGTTGATCGCCGGAGCCACAAACAGGAAAGTGATCGCTGGACCGAGTCCTGCGCCTTTCTTGTAGATGCCGGCAAAAAGGGGGATGACTGTGCAGGAGCAGACCGCCAGCAGGAAACCTGCCGCCGCCGAGGCCGGATAAGATATGATTTTGGGCGTGTTGCGCCCCAGGAAGCGCGTGACCGTCTCTTTGGGAATCAGGGCGGTCATCGCTCCGGCGATATAGAAGGCAGGCAGCAGACACAGCAGGACATGTGCGGCCAGGTAAGCAGCCAGGTTGCCCAGACCGCCTTCCAATAATTTCAATGAAATGGATAGAACATCCATACTTCAGTACTCCTTTACGATGTGGGCAAAATAGCGATGAGCGCGGCGCGGCGGTCGGTAAAATTTGAATCAGAGCGAATAATAGTGCATTCTTCCAATATCCGCTTTTCCTGGAGCAGGGCGACTGCAAAAGCCAGACAAGTTGCTTCGCCACACTGCTTGCAGTTGGTACGCGGCAGGAGTTCCCAGATGTCCAAGTGGCGCGGGGCGCTCTTCTGAGTGGATACTGCCGCCAGTTCCGCGCGCTTTTCCCAGACAGCATTGATCGCATCTTTGAGGGTATCCAACAGGGCAAGTCCTTCTTCCGTATTTTTGACCTGCGTGATGTACACTTTCTCTGTATTTAGCGTCATAAAGCCCGGTTGGCGGCGGAATGTAAGTGTGAGGGTGTGTGGATTCCATGCAATGACTCCGGGCAAGGTGGCTAGATAAGGAAGTGTGTCACCCAGCAAACGAGAGGGTGTGCCAATAACAATGATCTTACCTGGCTCGGCCAGGCATGGCAGGGTTTTTTTCAAAGTGATGGAATCAAGGTACATATTATTTCTTAATGAGGTTGCCGCTAATTTGCAACGTACCCGCACCGGGCACCTGGACCAACACTTTTCAACCACCTTCGAGCAGCTCGCGCGCTTTGCCTTTCAAGTGTTCCCTGAGGAATGCGAGCGCGCCCTCAGCATCTTCATCGAGCAGGATACGCATCAGTTCGATAATATCCTTCTCTTCGAGAACAAGATTCAGGCTCTTTTTCATGGTGTTAGCACATCACCCAATGGCAGGAAAGATGGTTTTCCTTCGATGCACCTCGGACATTCGCAATTCGAATGATCTTGAATAACCAGCGCTTCTTCCGAGACGCCTGCCATACGTCCTGCCAGGCGGACGATTTCCAGCACTTCAAGATCCACAAGACGATAAAAGATATATTTGCCGTCACGGCGTGATGTGATGATCTCTTTTTTGCGTAAAGCCATGAGGTGTTGCGAGATATATGCCTGCCGTAATTCAAGCAACGCTTCAAGGTGACAGACACAGGCTTCACCTTTCCCGATGGCAAGCAATATCTGCACGCGCACCGGATTATTGAAAGATGTGAGCAGATCGCTGATTTTTTCGTGAGGTTTCATTTCTTTACTCATATTCCAAAACTTGAATATATTATACGAACATATTCAGAATTTGGAATATGATAAATGTCACTAAATTGTCACTTCGAAAGGGGAAATCTCTGTTTCCATCAAGAAAACAGGGATGATATTCCGGCTATCACATTACTGAACTGTGATGCCTTGCTCTGCAAGCCAGCTTTTAATTTTTCGCTCTATCAAATCACGTATCTGGCGGAATTTTTCCAACTTTTCTTCATCTGATCCCTCGAAGGCTGCCGGGTCTTCGAAAGACCAGTGCATGCGCTGGTTCACTCCC
>CAZLOC010000149.1:7163-9030 GCA_964560935.1 uncultured Anaerolineaceae bacterium
AATGTAAACTCTCTTATCTTAAGAATGAGATCAACCAACCACTCAGCGCGCCGCCGAAGATCAGCCAGGTCGAGTTGATTTTGGAGCGGTACAGCAGGATTGCCGATAAAGCGAAAATGACCAGCGAGGCCTGCCCGAGTTGGAACGTGACCACCGCCATCAAACCCAATAAGGCAACGATGATCCCGTCCAACAGGCTGGCAGTTTCTCCGACCAAACGGTCTGAGGTTCTTCACCCAGAGCCGCTTCCAGATGACAAACACATGCTTTGCACATCCAAAATGGCAAGACGCGCCGGTTGCATCAGGGTTTTGAACAGTTTTGCCTGGGAAGCGTAATCATATTCCTGTTTGGCCACAACATTTATCGTGTTGAATGTTATTTTAGATTTGACTCGCCTGCCTGCCAAGCGAAAGACCCAATTGCAAATATTGGCTGTCTCTGGGAGCTTCTTGCCAACCCCACACCCCGATTTATTGAAAAGAGATACCACAAGCAAGCAAATGGACTTGATTTGAATCGTTGGGGTAATTTCAGATGTAAGACCAAATCTTTTTGTGATAGAGTTCACAAAAATTCGTGACAAAATACACTATTTCTTTTGGCTTACAGATGACTACACTAGAATAAATGTATATTCGTTTATTCAAATAAAGAGGATGTGGATGGTTTCAAAAACGTTAGCTCAAGAAGTATGCCAACTGGAGGCGGATCTTTGTTCATCGTTTACAGATCCTACTCGGATTCTTATCCTTTATGCCCTAGATGAGAGACCGCGCAATGTGACCGAGTTAACCCTTGAATTGCAGATTACCCAACCAACCACATCCCGTCACTTAAGAGTTTTGAGGGAGAAGGGCCTGGTAATTGCTGACCGGCAAGGAACGACCATAACTTATCACCTTAGTGACAAACGCTTGATACAGGCGCTGGACCTGCTCCGCTCCGTTTTACGCGACCGTATTGCGCATCGTGCTAGCCTGATGGAGGAAGCTGTTACTTGATCTTTGGAATGATCCATTTATTCACTTTTTTCGTATCATCTCAATAAATCAAGGCGTGGGGTAACCCCACCTCCACTTTCTTTTTGAAAAGATACCTTTTTCCGAGGAGAAAATATGCACCACCAGAAGACCGCTTTTTCTTTTCTTTTTGCTGGAATGGCATTGGTCGTCGCCGCCAGCATTTTTTTGGGGACGGCTTCACCCGTCAGTGCACAATGCGGTTCACAGGCCTCGTCTTGCAAGAACTGCCATGAGGTACAGGGTGAAATGTCCGTCAACGCAGACGGGACAGGCTGGCACCAGTCGCATGCTTTTGGCGACTTCTGCTACATCTGCCATGCAGGCAATAACCAGGCCAAGGATAAGGCCGCCGCGCATGAAGGGATGGTAGCTCCACTTGCTGATGTACAGGCCGCCTGCCAGCAATGCCACGTCGCGGATTTGCAGGAACGCGCGCAGGTGTACGCGTCCGCTTTGGGCGTTGAAGTCGGCTCGGCTTCCCCCGCGCCAGCCTCGGGTGAGTCTGAAGCGGTACCTGTCAGCGCAGGGTCCGTTCCCAGCGTGGCGTCAAATCAGTGTAACGAGATCGTGGTTGACGATCCGAATGTCGTCAACTATGCCCAGAATTACGATGAAATCGTGTGGGGGAAGAAGCCCGTCAATTGGGGCAATATGATTTTGCTCGGCATGATCGGCTTGATGGTGGTCGGCGGCGGCGGGTTTGTCGTCACGCGCGAGAAACTGGTTAACGTGAAGTTTGGCGATACGCGCAAGGTGGAAGAGGAATATCCCGCCGACGTAGTGGAGATGCTGCCGAAGATCGCGGGACTCAAGGCGGGCGCGCGCAAGTCGTTGAAGAATGT
>CAZLOC010000150.1:0-9004 GCA_964560935.1 uncultured Anaerolineaceae bacterium
CGTACAGTAACTCAATCCGTTGCTGACATAAACGTGGGCGTGCTTTTCCTGATGTCGATTGCCTCGATTGCGGTCTACGGTATCGTGCTGGCAGGCTGGTCTTCGAACAACAAGTATGCCATGATGGGCGGCCTGCGCTCTTCGGCGCAGATGATTTCCTACGAATTAACACTGGGATTGTCTTTTGTTGCGGTGATCTTGCTTGGCAACTCGATGAGTCTGGTGGAAATCGTGGAAGCGCAACGCGGCCCGTTTGGTTGGTTCGTCTTCGTCCAGCCGGTGGGCGCGCTTGTGTTGTGGATTGCGACGATTGCGGAAGTGAATCGCCACCCGTTCGATATGCCTGAAGCCGAGCAGGAAATTGTAGCCGGTTATCATACCGAATATTCTGGTATGAAATTCGCCTTGTTCTTCATGGCCGAATACCAGAAGATGATTGTGGTCAGTGCGATTTTGGCGACGCTGTTCCTGGGCGGGTATCTTGGCCCGGGTGTTGACCAGTTCCCCTGGCTCGGACCGCTGTACATGTTCATCAAAATATTCGTTTTGCTCGGCATCATGATCTGGGTTCGCGCTTCCTGGCCGCGCATTCGATATAACCGCCTAATGGCCTTTGGTTGGAAGGTGCTGCTACCTCTGGCGCTGGCTGTGGTCTTCATCACTGCGGTGGGTATTTTGCTGGCGCAAGAAATTAATCCCTGGCTGATGTGGTTGACTCCCATCCTTTCGCTGATAGCGGGCTGGATCGCTACTTTAATGGTAGACCGCACGATACGGAGGAAGAACTATGCTTAAAGAACTGGGACGTGGCTTACTCACCACGTTCAAGATGATTATCGAAGGACCGGTCACGACACAGTATCCGGAGGAGAAGCGGGAGGTACGGCCCCGCTTCCGTGGGCGGCACATCCTGACGCGCTATGAAAACGGCCTGGAGAAGTGCATCGGGTGCTCGCTGTGCGCGGCGGCCTGTCCGGCGGATGCCATCTTTGTAGAGTCATCGGAAAATACGGACGAGGAACGCTTCTCTCCCGGCGAGCGGTATGCTTCCACCTACGAGATCAATATGCTGCGCTGCATCTATTGCGGCTTCTGCGAGGATGCCTGTCCTACCGAAGCCATCGTGCTGGGCGATAACTACGAGCTCTCGTTCACCGACCGTCACGATGCTATCTATACCAAGGATATGCTGCTGGAAGGGGTTCCCTCGCCTGAGATGACCACACCGCAAAAAGTGGAGCCGGGCCTGTACACCCGCTCCGTCCCGGAGATGGAGAATCCTACCGATTGACGATTAACGATTTTCGATTGATTGCTCGAAAATCTACAATTGAAAATCGTAAATGGAGAGTTATGTCCGTTGATCTGATACTCTTTTTTGTCCTTGCCCTGGTTGCGGTTGCTGCGGCCATCGGGATGCTGGTCAGCCAGAACGCGATTTATTCGGCGTTGTTTCTGGTGATAAATTTCGCAACGGTGGCGGTCTTCTACCTGTTGCTGGGTGCGCCATTTATCGCTATGGCGCAGATCACCGTCTACGCAGGCGCCATTATGGTGTTGTTCCTGTTCGTCATCATGTTGTTGGGCGCGGAAAAACTGGCCCCGGGCAAAGTTCTACGCTATCAGAGACCGCTGGCGATCAGCTTGGCAATCGTGCTTGTGGCTGAAGCAGCTTATCTGTTGATTGCGCGTGTGCAGTCAACAGCGGCGATTGTCCCGCCAACGGAAGCAACCAACACCGTAGATGCGATGCGCGAGCTCGGTATGGCTTTATTCAGCGATTACCTGCTGCCATTCGAGGTCACATCCATCCTGCTGCTGGTAGCAATGGTCGGCGCAATTGTGCTAACCAAGAGAGAGAAAGGAGAGCAGTAGATGGGCCCTGTTCCTGTTACCTATTACATCGCGCTCTCGGCTATTTTGTTCACCATCGGCGCGCTGGGCGTACTTATTCGCCGCAATGCGCTGATCATCTTTATGTCGGTCGAGTTGATGCTCAATTCTGCCAACCTGGCTTTTGTAGCCTTTGCAAATACCTACCAGCAATTGAACGGTCAGATCATCGTTTTCTTCGTGATTGCGGTGGCGGCAGCGGAAGTGGCGGTCGGCCTGGCGCTGATCGTAGCGATCTTCAAGACCAAGCATAGCATTGACGTTGATCAGATGAGTAGCCTGAAGGGATAAATTATGCTGTTGAGTGAAGCAACTACCACAGGCTTTTATTTTCTAGCGCCCTGGATCGTGTTCTTTCCGGTTATCGGGCTATTATTGAATATTATCATTGGCGGCAGGCTACCTGAGAAGGGTATTGGCTGGTTGGCCAGCCTGGCCTCAGGCGCTTCATTTGTTGTATCCGTCCTGCTGGCATACACGTTATGGGTCAATCACGGGGAAGGACAGTCCATTTTCCTGGCTGAATGGATGCACATCGGGGAGTTACAGCTCGACTGGACCTTCCGTGTGGATACGCTCTCGACCACCATGATGCTGGTTGTCTCGGGTGTGGGCACGCTCATCCATATCTACGCCATCGGCTACATGCACGAAGACGTGCGCTTCAAGAACGACCTTGGTCGTTATCGCCGCTTCTTCGTGTTCTTCAACCTGTTCATTGTCGCCATGATGATCCTGGTCAGTGGCGACTCGTACCTGATGCTGTTCGTCGGCTGGGAAGGCGTGGGCTTGTGCTCCTTCCTGCTGATCGGCTTCTGGTACGACATGGACACATTGGGACGGCCTTCCTGGGCTAACTCGAATGCAGGAAATAAGGCTTTCATTACCAACCGTATCGGTGACTTTGGTTTCTTGATCGCAGGTTTCCTGATGTTCTGGCAGTTGGGCTCGTTCCAGTTTGACGAAGTCTTTGCTGCGGCGCCCGAACTGGCGCATGCGCAGCCCGGCATTATCATTGCAATAACGCTCTTCATGTTGATCGGTGTGGCCGGTAAATCCGCGCAGATCCCGCTCTACGTCTGGCTACCGGACGCGATGGCTGGCCCGACCCCGGTCTCGGCGCTGATCCATGCAGCGACGATGGTCACGGCTGGTGTCTATCTTGTGGCGCGTTCAGCACCGCTATACACGCTCGTCCCGCAGGCGCAGTATATTGTGGCAATGACCGGCGCGGTGACAGCGCTCTTCGCTGCCACGATTGCGGTCGGTCAATATGACATCAAGAAAGTGTTGGCCTATTCGACCATCTCGCAGCTTGGCTTCATGGTCGCGGCGGTCGGGATGGGCGCTTTCGTAGCGGGCATGTTCCACTTGGTGACGCATGCCTTTTTCAAGGCATTGCTCTTCCTTTCAGCCGGTTCGATCATTCTCGGACTGGAGCGCGGTCACCACCATCTGGCACATTCCCCCTCGTCTCCGCTTGGGGCAGGCGGCCATCACGATGACCACGAAGAAGTCTTTGACCCCGGCGACATGCGTAACATGGGCGGCCTGCGCAAGACCATGCCGGTCACCTTCTGGCTGTACATGATCGGTACGCTGGCGTTGGCAGGCATCGTTCCTTTCGCTGGTTTCTGGTCCAAGGACGAAATTTTGCTGGATGCCAAGCTGCACTATCCCGACGTCTACTGGTTATTGTCCATTGCGGCTTTTTTTACCGCCTTTTACATGGGTCGCCAGATTTGGATGGTCTTCTTCGGAAAAGCCCGTCATGATGCGGCAGAGCACGCGGAAGAAAGCCCAAAGATCATCACTGTGCCGCTCATGGTGCTGGCGGCGCTATCTCTGCTGGGTGGTGCGCTCAACCTGCCGTTTGAAGGCTTCCACAACCTGACGCACTGGCTCGGTCACACGCTTGGTGAAGTTGAAGGGCTTCCGCTTGACCTGGGTGTAGCTGGTATATCCACGCTGCTGGCGTTGTTTGCTATTTTTATCTCCTGGCTGCTGTATGGACGCAATCCGCTCAAGAAGGATCAACCCGATCCGCTCAAGAAACCGCTTGGTTTCGTTTTCACTATATTTGAAAATAAATGGTGGGTGGACGAAGGCTACTTTGCTGTCTTCATTAACCGCTACGTGGACCTGGCAAAATTCCTGGCCGATACCGTCGACTGGCGTTTCTGGCACGACTGGTTCCATGAGAAGGTCATTGCCGGCACATACAACTGGCTCAGCAATATCGGCCTCAACCTGTACGCGGACCAACGCGGCATCGACGCCCTGGCCAACGGCCTGGGCACGGTCACGAAAAATTTATCGGCGAGCATGCGCAAGGTCCAGAACGGATTCGTGCGCAGTTATGCGCTGTCCGTATTGCTCGGCGTCGTTCTAATTCTTGGGTATCTATTGCTAAAATAACAACTTTCCCCCTCACCCCTTCGCCCCTCTCCCTCAGGGAGAGGGGGTGGGGTGAGGGAGAAACGAGGGCAAACTTATGGAATTTCTCTTGCAACCTCTAACTCTGGTAACCTTCTTCCCGCTGTTGGGGGTACTGGTATTACTCTTCCTGCCGAGCGAGAACAAGAACCTGTTGCGTTGGACGGCGATGATCACTTCACTGCTGACCTTTGGCATCTCGCTCTGGGTTCTGGGAATGTTCACCGCCTCCAACCCGGACCTGCAACTGGTCGCCAAATATGACTGGATCACCGTGGCCGGATGGAACATCCAGTACCACATGGGCGTGGATGGACTCAGTATCCTGCTTGTCCTGTTGACCGCGTTCCTGACCCCCATCTCGATCCTTTCGACCTGGACGGCGGTCGAAGAGCGCGTCAAGGACTTCATGATCTTCTTCCTGCTGCTCGAAGTCGGCATGACCGGTGTCTTCCTGGCGCAGGACCTGTTCCTTTTCTACGTTTTCTGGGAATTTACACTTGTCCCGATGTACTTCCTGATCGGTATCTGGGGCGGCCCGCGCCGCATCTATGCCGCCATCAAGTTCTTCCTGTACACCATGGCCGGCTCGATCCTGATGCTGCTGGCGATCCTGTGGCTCGGCATCCAGGGTGGGACCTTCTCCGTTCCTGAACTGATCTCCGCAGGCGGTATCCCTTCGACTATCCAGTTCTGGCTGTTCCTGGCCTTCACCGCCGCTTTTGCCATCAAAGTCCCGATGTGGCCGTTACACTCGTGGTTGCCGGATGCCCACGTGGAAGCCCCCACGGCTGGCTCTGTCATCCTGGCGGGCGTGCTGCTAAAGATGGGTACCTACGGCTTCCTGCGCTTCAACATCCCGCTCTTCCCGCAGGCTGCGTTGCAATTGGCGCCCTGGATCGCGCTGTTTGCCACCATCGGTATCCTGTATGGCGCGGCGGTTTCCTATGCGCAGGCGGACGTCAAGAAGCTGGTTGCTTACTCCTCGGTCAGCCATCTCGGTTTTGTCATGCTGGGTATGTTCGCTCTTAACTCGCAAGGAATGCAGGGCGCGATTTTGCAGATGGTCAATCACGGGCTCAGCACAGGCGCATTATTCCTTTTGGTCGGCATGATCTACGAGCAAACCCACACCCGCGAGATCAAGGTCTACGGCGGGTTATGGAAGATCACCCCGATTTTTGGTTCGATCATGCTGATCGTCTCGCTCTCCTCGATGGGCCTCCCCGGCTTGAACGGTTTCGTGGGCGAGTTCACCATCTTGCTCGGCGCCTGGGGCGCGGGCACTGCGGGCGGCGCGTTCGAATCCTTCGGAGGCGTCTGGTGGGCGGCCCTCTCGGCGCTCGGCGTCATCATGGCTGCCATCTACATCCTGTATATGTTCCAGAAGATGTTCCTCGGGCCGGAAGGCTCCATCGTAGCGGAAGTCAAAAACCACGGACACGCGCTGCGTGACCTGAACTGGCGCGAGATCGTTACCATCGTCCCGATCTTGGTCTTCATCTTCTGGATCGGCCTGTACCCGAAGCCCTTCTTCGATCTGATGGGCCCCTCCGTTGACAACCTGGTGGCTGCCTTGCAAACCGCCGCACTGGCGATGCCTTAGAAGCGTTCAGCGATCAGCATTCAGCTTCGGAGCTGAGCGCTGATAGCTGATAGCCGAAAGCTATAAGCTATGACACAAGTTGACTTCTACGTTTTACTCCCGCTTATCCTTCTGGTCGCCTGGGCTTGCGTGCTCCTGCTGGTGGATTTGTTCATCCCTAAACAGCGCAAATGGCTGACCGCCCTGCTGGCTGCCCTTGGACTGGCGCTGACGCTCGGTTTTACTTTGTCGCAGTTAGGGCTTGAGAACACCGGCTTCAAAAGTATGGTCGTGGTCGATGGCTTCTCGGTTTTTGTCAATGCGTTGCTGCTGTTGAGCGGATTGCTCGGCGTGGCGCTGGCCTATGGCTATGTCAAACGCATGGGCCTCGAACGCGGCGAGTATTACACCCTGATGCTCTTCAGCATCAGCGGCATGATGCTCATGGCGCAGGCTGCTGATTTGATTACCGTTTTCCTGGCGCTCGAGCTGCTGTCCCTGCCGCTATATGTGCTCTCTGCCTTTGCCCGCCCCAAAGCGGACTCGGAAGAAGCCGGGCTCAAATACTTCCTGCTGGGCGCATTCTCATCGGGATTTGTGCTGTATGGAATCGCGTTAGTTTACGGTGCGACGGGAGCCACCTCCCTGACAGGCATCGTTGCCGCCGCATCTGCCGGGACCTCCAGCCTGCTCCTGACCATCGGCGCGGCCCTCATCCTGGTGGGGCTCGGTTTCAAGGTTGCTGCGGTTCCCTTCCACATGTGGACGCCCGACGTTTACCAGGGTGCCCCGACGGCTGTTACCGCTTTTATGGCGGCTGGCGCCAAGATCGCCGGTTTCGCTGCGTTATTGCGTGTCTTTGCAACAGCCTTCCCCTCCCTCGCCGTTGACATGGCACCTGTCCTCTGGGCAATATCTGCCTTAACTATGATTATCGGTAACCTGATTGCCATCTCGCAAAGCGACATCAAGCGCATGTTGGCCTACTCCAGCATCGCGCATGCCGGGTACATCCTGATGGCCTTCGTGCCTTATGGAAACCCCGAAGTTGCCCCGGTTTCTATTGCGGCGGGACTTTTCTACCTTGTAGCCTATGTGCTGACCAGCTTCGGCGCCTGGGGTGTTGTCATTGCACTCGAACAGAAAGAGGGCAGGGGACTCGCCATCAGCAATTACGCCGGCCTGGGTAAGAAATATCCTGCTCTGGCGGCGGCGATGACCGTTTTCATGCTCTCGCTGATCGGTTTTCCCCCAACACTTGGTCTGGTTGGTAAGTTCTACCTGTTCCGCGCCGTGCTTTCAGGTGGCTACGTTGGCCTGGCAATTATCGGTGTAGTCACCTCGCTCATCTCCGCATACTATTACCTGCGCGTGGTTGTTACCATGTACATGCACGAGGGCGAACCCGAAACTGAGCGCGAATTCTGGCTTGGACTGACAACTGCTGGAACTGCATTGGTTACTGTGATCGTTAGCTTAATGCCACAAGGTTTATTTGCTTGGGCGAGTGAAGCGGTGCTGAAGCTGTTCTAGTTCTACTAGCCTGCTATCGTTTCGAATGGGCCTGACAGGATGTAGAAAACCCGTCAGGCTTTTGTTTTATCACTTTGGTGGAGAGAAATGCGTAGGCGTTTCGAAAAGACAACCACCACTATGAGGGTGGTCATGCCAAAGTCGCCATGCAATCAGAGTTCTGATAGAATACGTCTTGTTATGAAAACCAAAGCACTTCTTTTTGACTTCGACGGCCTGATCCTGGATACTGAGACCCCTGAGTTCCAGGTCTGGCAGACCATCTACCGTGAATACGGGCACGAACTTGCCGCCGAACAATGGGGCCAGATCGTAGGCGGCTGGGGTATATCGGATTTTGATGCAGCCAGTCACCTGGCGAAACTGGCCGGGGATGGGCTAAACGCTGAAAAACTGCGCGCACGCCACAGGTCCGAGAGTGATGCGCTGACCCTGCTCCAACCCATCCTGCCTGGTGTGGTAGATTATCTGGACGAAGCGCGCCGCCTGGACCTGCGTCTGGCAATTGCATCCAGTTCGCCCCACAGTTGGGTGGATACGCATCTCACACGCCTGGACCTGTATCACCGTTTCGAGGCTGTTATCTGTGCTGACGATGTGTCCCCAGGGCGTACCAAACCAAATCCCGATCTATTTTTATTGGCGCTGAAACGGCTCGAAGTCCAACCCAGCGAAGCGATTGTGTTCGAGGATTCACCCAACGGCGTGAAGGCAGCCAAAGCAGCAGGGATATTTGCGGTTGCGGTCCCGAATCCGATGACAGCCAAACTGAACATCGTAGGCGCTGATTTTACCCTGGAATCTCTGGCGGATTTGTCTTTGCAGGATATGCTTAATCACAAGTGAGTGATACAATTTGCAGGTACACAATAGGATTTGTGTGTCAGCCGCCCAACCTATCGGAGGTAGGCAGCCTTTTTCTTAGCTCACAGGAGAAGAGTACAGTATGGAATCAAAGCTTTACGTCGGGAATCTTCCTTTTAGCACCCGTGATGAGACCCTGCAGGAACTGTTTTCGCAGGCTGGCAATGTGGTTTCTGCTAATGTGATTACCGACCGCGGTTCAGGCAGGTCGAAAGGCTTTGCCTTTGTAGAAATGGGTACCCCTGAGGAGGCCGAAAAGGCCATCCAGATGTTCAATGGTTACTCAATGGAGGGTCGCGACCTGCGTGTGAGTGTTGCTCGTCCGCGTGAGGAACGCCCGCGTGGCTTTGGTGGTGGCAGAGACCGCCGCGGCGGAGGCGGTGGCCAGCGCAGGTACTAAAATTGTCGCTAACATGGAGAGACTGGCTTTGACCAGTCTCTCTTTTTTCCAAGGATGTTTTGTATCTTCTTAATAAATCGGGGCGTGGGGTGTTGTGGGCGAGTGTAACTCGCCCACAACACCCCACATCCCCCTTCTTTTTGAAAAGATACGATATTTTATAAGACTAGAGGTGTCTATGAATATCGAAAACTTCCAATGGCGGCCTGTTGTCGCCAAGTATGCCCAGCCAGACCTGTGGCGTAGTATATGGCAGGTTGTCAACACGCTCATTCCGTATTTTGCCTTATTCT